>JABDJF010000437.1 GCA_013002645.1 Myxococcales bacterium | reverse complement strand
GATCGAGCAACACCTTTTCACGGTCGTATCGGAGGCCTTCTTCCGGCGCGTACCGGCCCTCAGCGCGATAGGCATAAAGCTGGCCTGGTCCGATGCCCGGCACGAAGGCATGCCAGTAGTGAAATGTTCGATGGCGTCGCGACGGATCGAGTCGAATCACGCGTGTCGGCTGCGGGTCGTCCGGACCGTCGAAGAGAAGAAGCTCCAGTGCATCACAATGCTTGGAATAGATGCTGAAATTCACGCCACCGTGTCGCGGCGTCGCGCCTAGCGGAAAGCTTTGTCCAGGTTCGATCATCGATAGGGTGAGCTCCGTTGACCTTATATCTCATGGCAGCGCCATGGGGATCACTTTTGCGTCCGAGGAGCAGTCGCAACGACCTTCTCGACGGCGTCGAGCAAGCTCTTACTGTAGACGCGGCCCGCGAGGTTCTCGCGGGCTTTCTTTTCGACGGCGCTCCACTCCGCCTCGTACGGTGAAGTGTCGACTTCGATCATGCCACGGGAGACGAGGGATGCGTAGGCCCGTGCGTCGTCACGCCGCACCAACGCATCGTTCGCTTTGGAGGCGCGGGCGCTGGCGGAGAGAAGAACCTTCTGATCCTTCTCCGAAAGCTCGTCAAATTTCTCCTGCTTGATGATCCCGCCGCCAACCATGATGTTGAAGTTGTCCTTGGCCATGTATTTGAGGCGCGTGTACCACTGGAGCGCGACCGCAGCGAGGGCGGATGCCGGCACCGTGTCGACCATTCGCGTTTGCAAGCCGCCGTAGACTTCGGGAAGGCCCATTCGAACCGGGTTGGCGCCGATCACGCTGATGAATTCTGCGAAGACGGGATCGTCCTTCCAGGCCCACGGTCGGAAGCTCTTGAGATCGTCCGGTCTGACGAATTCGTTCGCCGAGAAGAGCCGGTTCTTGCCGGCTTCGCCCCAGTTCAGGAGCACGAACCCCGCATCTTTGAACATCTTGGTGAAACGGTCGTTGAGCTCGGTCCGTGCGCGCGTGAGCTGCTCGTATTCGGTGAGCAAGCCGGGCGCCGTGAGCACGAGCACTGGACGCGCGACCATCCCGAGCCCCGTCGTCGAAATCCCGGCGCCGTCCATCTGCCCCGCGCGCATCTTTCGAACGAAGTCCCGCTCGTCGCCCTGACTGCCGCCGGAGTAGAAACGAAGCTCGACGCGGTTGTTGGTTTCCTTCTTGACCGTTCGATTCCAAGCTCTCGAGATCTTCATGAAACCCGAACCCGCTGGGGCGAGCGAGGCAAAACGGATGACAATTGGCCCGTCGGCGCTGACTGGCGGCGCGGACACGGCGCCCGGCAACAAGAACGAGCTCGCGGCAAGAACGAAGATAAAAGGAGAGCGGATCTTCATCATGGTCTAGTCGATACGCGCTTACGATGGGATTGCCAAGCTGCCGAACGGGACGATACTCGATATGTCGAAAGGAAGAGACGATGAGCGAAGAGGTCAAGGTCGCGCGGCTCGCCGCGCTTTTCAAGCAAACCGGTGAGGCGCATCATCAGGCGTTCCTGCAAACTGACGGCGCGGATCCCGAATGGCCGATCTGGTACTCGGAGTACCTTCAAGATCGGCTCACGCCGTTCTTGGCAGCCCCCCTGACCCGGAGTCGATTGGTATTCTGCCTGATCGAAACCGACGACGAGCACCGTGCGGCCGATCCAGACGCCCCTTGGCCCGAATACTACGCTCGGCGTTTGCTGGAATGCCTCGGTCCTGCCGACGAGCCAGCCAAGGATCACCTGTCCCTATACTACTTCGATGGCTGCCCGTTCTGCGTCCGGGTGCTCCGCGCGATCGACGCGCTCGGCATCGACGTCGAGCTCCGCAACATCTATGCCGATGCCGGCCACCTTGCTGCGCTCCGTGAGGTGCGGGGTCGAACGACCGTGCCCGTCCTGAGAATCACGAGCCCGGATGGCGATGAGCGCTGGATGCCCGAGTCGGCGGACATCGTACGGTATTTGCAGGCGACCTACGGCCAAGCGGCCGCCTGACGCTAGGTGTCCCCAAAGAGCGACTTCGTCGCCACGGGGCTAGAGGCAGCGAAGCCCCGTGGACGGCGCAAGGCGCCGACTTTACGGGGTGTCAGTGTCAGTGTCAGCGTCAGTGAAGCCCTCCGGCATTCCCCTCAGATGCAAGTCCCGCTGCGGGAATGGAATTTCGATGCCCGCCTCCTTCAACGCCTCGTCGATCGCCACGTGGATGGCGCTTGGCACGTCCAAGACATCTGATGGGTCCATGAAGATCCGTAGCTCGAAATCGAG
>JABDJF010000417.1 GCA_013002645.1 Myxococcales bacterium | reverse complement strand
GCTCCTTCGCCTTCTTCAGTGCTATGAGTTCCTAGCAGAGCGCTAGTCACCGGTAAAGATTTCCGGCCCCACCACTCCCAGCATAACAGGCCGTCACTATAGGCAAAATCGATGCTTCGTTTCCTCTTCCGCTTGTTCAGGAATCTACTGTGCGTGCCGCTCCTACCGCTGTGGGCGATCGCCCGATGGCTATCGCGACCGAAGGGCCGCTGGATCGTCGTACGGCTCAAACCACGCCTCGTGGAGGCACGTCAGCCCGTGCCCTGGCTCCGCAGGCTTCTCGACGCGGACACGCTCCGGCGCACCTCGTCCCTCGCCGCCGTTCGCAGGCTTGCTGACTATGCGATCAGGGATTCTCGAATCGAGGGGGTCGCGTTCGTCCTGCCGCCGCTCCAGGCAGGCTGGTCGGTGTGTTCCGGCCTTCGCGAGCAGGTCCTCCGCCTCCGAGACGAGGGCAAGAAAACCTGCGTCCTCCTGCCGCGGGGCGGAGGGCACCGCGAGGTGTACATCGCGTCCGCCGCGGAGCGGATCTATCTTGCGCCGCAGGGCACGGTCACCCTTCTCGGCCTCTCCGCGCAGTCACACTACATGAAGCCCATGCTCGATCGCATCGGCGTCGAGGTCGAGCCGTTCGCCCGCAAGGAATACAAGACCGCCGCCGAGCGACTGAGTCGCGAATCGATGAGCGAACCCCAGCGCGAACAGGTTCAAGCGCTCATCGACGGGCACACCGCGGCGCTTCTCGACGCGCTCTCCCAACGCATCGGTACGACGCCAGAGCAAACGCGAGCGCTCTTTGAAGCAGCGGTCTTTCGTGGTCAGAGCGCGATCGAGGCGCGGCTGGTCGACGCGCTTGCGTACGAAGACGAGCTGCCAGAGAAGCTCGGCCTCGCGGACGCAAAGAAAAAGAAGACCGGTTTGATCGAGGCCGGCCGATACCTCGCCTTCCAAGAAGCAAGGTTGTTTCGTCCTTTGCGACGCGAGCCGTACATCGCGGTGGTTACGGTCAAGGGCGCCATCTCGGAATCCGGCGCTCCCACGGGCCGGCGGGGCTCCATCGTTGCGGCGCTGCGTCACGCGCGGGAGGACCGTCGAGCGCTCGGCGTCCTTCTTTGGGTCGACTCGCCGGGCGGTTCCGCGGAGGCCTCCGACTTGATTCACCGAGAGGTCGTCCGGGTCCGGGAAAAGAAACCGGTCGTCGCGTACTTCGGCGAGGTCGCCGCCAGCGGCGGCTACTATGTCGCTGCGCATGCAAACGCGATCGTTGCCCAGCCTCTCGGACTGACTGGCTCGATCGGGGTGGTCTCGGCGCGTTTGCTCGCCTCCCAGCTTCTCGATCGCGTTGGCATTCGTACCGAGGTCCTTCGGACGGGGCCCCACGCCGACATCTACTCGCCTCATCGCGCGCTGACCGACGAGGAGCGGGGACTGATGAACCGCGAGCTCGACGCCTTCTACGAATCCTTCGTCGCGCTCGTCGCGGACGGCCGGGGGCGCACGGTCGACGAAATCGAGCCACTGGCCCGCGGTCGCGTCTGGCTGGCGGCGGATGCCCATCGTCACGGGCTGGTCGACCGGCTTGGTGGCATGGACCACGCCCTGGAGCTCCTCAAGGAAAGCATCGACCTGCCCCCGCGCCTGCGGGGACGCCTGCGCCCGATGGTGATGGCCAGCTACCGTCTGGAGCCCCCCCCACCGGCGGCTCTCCTTCGCCTCGATGGCTCGGTCTTCGAGGGCCTGCGGGATCTGGCCTTCCTGCTCTCCGAGAGCCCGGCGGTGCTCTACCACGCGATTTCCATCCCCCGGATACGGTGAGCCGCCGAAATTACGCTTTCGTTCGAGGGTCGTTTATCGTGGGAGCGGGGAGGGACGG
Source organism: Myxococcales bacterium (assembly GCA_013002645.1). GTDB lineage: Bacteria > Myxococcota_A > Polyangia > Polyangiales > Houyiibacteriaceae > SG8-38. The sequence goes on along the minus strand of JABDJF010000417.1, from coordinate 2,900 downwards.
ATGAAGGCAAAGCAGATTACGCTGGCCCTGGTGCTGGGGGTCATCCTCGGCTGCGGGGGCTCTCAGAAGCCGAAAGCCGGTCCGCTGCCCGAGGGAGCGACCTTCTACGGGGTCTGGCAGTCACCACAGTACGGCAACATGCACCTCTGCCAGAGCGGCGGACAGGTCGTTGGCGACTACGTCAAGAACGAACGAGCGGGCCGGATCCAGGGCGACATCGAAGGCGATTTGTTGGTGTTCCAATGGGAGGACCGCCGGGAGCTGGTCGTCGGAAAGCCGCAGATCCGCAGAGGCCGCGGCTACTTCCGCATCGAGTTCGGCGATGACGGCGATCAGTACATCAAGGGCGAATGGGGCATGGGTGAAGACCTGGCCGGCGGTGGACCCTGGAACGCCGTGAAGCTTCGCAAGGGCCAACCGGACCGCTGCACCGGCGTCGACGAGCCCATTTCGCTCGAAGAGAAGCCACACCCTTGGGACGACGAGGAAGAGTAGCCGGGCCGAGCGTTTGAGGCGGAGCCTCGCGGAGGAGGGCGGGAGCTCGTCCCAGCGGCCTACGCGGCCGATTCCGCAGGGGCGCAGAAGACCACGGAGCAGCTCTTGCGGCGCTCGGCGCTGAGGCGCGCGCACAGTTCCGCTAGATCGTTGTCGTAGTCCACGACCAGGCCGGCGGTCGCTTCACCGGCGTCGTTGTACGTACAGCCGTCGAGCGCGACCCAACGGCCCTCCCAGGTGGCGTCGCCACAGATATCCTTCCAGGCCAGCGGATCGGTTTCCGGATCGGAATCCTCGAGGCCTCGGAAGTTGATGAAAGAGTTTCGTCGCTGGTCAGTCATGTTGCAGCCTCCGGAGGATCCTCTGCATCCGCATCAAATCTCTCGAAGTCGGGCGAGTTTCCATCGCCTCTACGGGACGCGCAAGCCGAATCCACTAGCTGTGTTTCGTGAGCTGAAAGGTCAAGGACTAATACAAAAAAATGAATCATATCCAACGCTTGCGTGAGCGCTGTTCGCGGCGTTTGGCAAGTGCTCCTGCATGCGGGGCGGATCTTTGCACCCGCCGTCCGCCGACGCGCGCGCGATCGACTGGGGTGGTCGCGGCCTACGTCCGGGCGATTCGCCGCCTCGTTCAGCCCGCGAGCGCTGCGAGCAGTTGATCGAGGTGCTCGCGGCTATGCAGCTCGGTGACCGCGATCAACAGATCTTTGCGCCAATCGGCCCGGAAGCGGCCGAGATCGATGCCGCCGATGATGTCTTGTTCAGACAGACGGGCTAGCACCTCGCTCGCATCGGGGCCTTGGCTTCGCACGACCAGCTCGTTGAACACAGGCGCCGAGTACGGAACCTCGAAAGAATCGAGCCGTTCGACCCCCGCTCGAAGGTAGGTCGCCGCGTTCAGACAGCGACGCCCGGCCTGCTGGAAGCCCTGGCGTCCGAGCATGGCTGTGCGGATCCCCATTGCGAGGGCGATCAGGCCGTGATTGGTGCAGATGTTGGAGGTCGCCTTCTCGCGCCTGATGTGCTGCTCCCGGGTCGACAGGGTTAACACATACCCAGGCTGACCGTCCGAGTCGACGGTGCGTCCAACCAAGCGACCGGGCATCTGCCGGACGAACGACTGCGATGCACCGAAGAGCCCAACCCCAGGGCCGCCATATTGCGGCGGCACCGCGAGAGGCTGCCCCTCGCCGACACAGATGTCGGCGCCGCAGGCACCAGGCGGTTGAAGCACTGAAAGCGCATACGGCTCGGCCGTCGCGCTGACCAGAAGCGCACCTTGGCGGTCTGCGGTGGCGCGCGCCAAATTCAGGTCCTCGACGCAGCCGAAGAAATTGGGGTAACCCACGACGACCGCAGCGGTTTTGCCGGTCATCAGGTTCTCGGCGGCTTGCCAATCGGTGCGGCCGTCGGCCGCGATCGGGATCAGCTCGATCGTCACTTCGTTGTCGAGGCCGGACACGTAGGTGCGGATTGTCTCGATGTACTCGGGGTGCAGCCCTTCGCTCAGCAGCACATGCGTTCGCCGCTTGATTCGCCGTGCCATCAGGACGGCCTCGGCAGCCCCGCTCGCGCCGTCGTACATCGACGCATTGGCGACGTCCGTCCCCAGGAGCTCGCAGACGATGGTCTGGAACTCGAAGATCGCTTGAAGCGTCCCCTGAGAGAGCTCGGCCTGATACGGGGTGTACGCGGTGTAAAACTCGCTTCGCTGCAGGAGCTGGTCGACGGCCGGCGGCACATGGTGACGGTACATGCCGCCGCCTAGAAAGGAGAGCATGTTGGCGCCCGCGCTCCCCTGAGCCAGGGCGGCCAGATGCTCCATGAGCCGGGGCTCGTCGAGAGCAGGCTCGAGATCGAGCGGGCGCTTCAGGCGAACCGGCTCGGGGATGTCATTGAACAGGTCGTCGATCCGCTCGACGCCCACACGGGCGAGCATGCTCCGGATCTCTTGCTCGGTGTGCGGGAGGTATCTCATGCTCGTCCCGCTCGGTCAGCCATCGAGGGTCCCCAGGTACTCCTCGTACTTGGCCGCGTCCATCAGCCCCTCGAGCTCACCCTGGTCGGAGGGGCGAATCGTGATGAGCCAACCGTCCTCGTAGGGACCCTCATTGACGAGCTCCGGGCTCGACTCGAGCGCGGCATTCACGTCCACCACCTCGCCGCTGACCGGGGCAAAGAGCTCGCTCACGGTCTTGACCGACTCGATGTCCCCGAACCGTTCGTGTGCTTGGACGTCTTCCCCGGGGGCCGGCATGTCGACCAGGGTGACATCGCCGAGCTGTTCGACCGCGTACGACGTGATTCCGACGCGAATCACGTCGTCCTCGATGCGCGCCCATTCGTGGTCGCGGGTGTACTGGAGGTCCCTTGGGTACGTCACTGTCATCACCTCTTGTAAAA
>JABDJF010000415.1 GCA_013002645.1 Myxococcales bacterium | reverse complement strand
ATCCGCGTGAGCACGTCGCCTACCTTCTCCGGGTCCACCGGCGCGTAGGTGCCATCCTCGAGCTGCACGAGCCGGCGCCCGTGCTCGAGGCAAGCGCGTAGCTCTTCTTCGCGCACCACCGCACCGCCCGATTCGAACTTCATGTCGAGGTTCAGCCAGTCGACGCCACTCGAGACGCGGACCTGCGGGGTCACCGACTCGTCCCGAATCGTCACATCGACGAGGTCGTCGGGAATGAAACGGTCCCAATCCTCGGGAAGCTCGCCGATGCCGTTCGTCCAAAACGCGATCGCGTCGTCTCCCGAGGCCACCAATTCTTCGCCAGACTCCGAAACCTCGAAATTCTGATTGAGCAGCGCCTGAACGCCGGCCATTTCGGTACCGACGTCACGACGCACGACGCGCGGCCGCCCCTTGCCATGCTTCGGCGGCAAAAATGCAAGCGGCGAAGGGAACTCGTCCGGAGGGACATCGAACTCCTGGTCCTCGTACCTCACGTAAAGCCGCACCCGCGCATCGATGATGTCGCCATTGGCCTTGAGCTCGAAGCGCGGCTTCTGATCGACGAGATCGGCCACCGCACTCAGATCGGGAAGCTCTGCGCCGAGCAACGCCGCAACTCGCGGAATCGATTCACCGAGCAGCTCCGGAAGGTCTGAATGGGACTGCACCATCGCAGGCGAGCGGTAGAGCCGCTGAAGCCAGGCCGGAGTCACCAGCTCGCTCAACGACCGCGCCACCCCTTCGGTGGTGTCGATCTGCCAGCCCGGCGTGCCTTCAAACCAGGCACCACTCGACAAGGCAAAGCGCCGCTTGTTGCTCTCGAGGTAGAACACCACCCGCACACGGAGGCTGTCGCCGTTCGCCGGGTCGAGCTCGATCCGTGGCTTCAACGCCTCGTTTGCGAAGCGAAGCTCCATCGAGGCCGGCTCGAGCAACACGCGACGGTCGCTGAGCATTTCCAAGACCTCGGCAGCATCTTCACCGCGAAGCTCGGCCGTCGTCGCCTGGCCGCGGTTCGTATTCCTCGCGAGCGCACGAAACAGGGGCCGCTCGTCGATCGACACCATGTTGAATGCGCCTAGCGCGTCGTTGATCGGCACCACACTCCGCGAGCCCGCCAACACGGGCGTCACCGTGATCGAAGCGGGTCGAACGGTCATGCGGTATTCGAACTCTAGCGGCTTGTCGAGGGCTTCGGCAGGCAGCCAGGCATCCATCGGGCCACGTGCTTCACCGCGCTTTGCTTGAAGCTCTCTCGGTGAGAGGACTTCGAGCGTGCCGGCGTCGCCACCCGGTGCGCCACGACGTCGTCGCCGGGACCGACGTCTCTTTCCACCTGCCGAAACCGTCCCCGGCACGTGTACGGGCTCGGTCTTTTTCTTCTTCTTGCTTTGCTGCTGTTGCGGCCCTTTGGCCCTCGGCGGACGCACCTCGTCGCGCAACGCCACCATCACCGCGGCGACGTGCTTGCAGTGCCCGGTTGGACCCCGCCACCCCGGACAGGTGCAGCTCGACTCCCAGGCGTCCGCCTCTTCGCTGTACGTCGCTCGAGTGACGTACGGCTCCTCGGCGGTCCGCACCGAGATCTCGCCCTTGACCGTATGCTCTTCCTCTTCGAGTTTCTCGACCGCTTTGCGCCGCGCGTAGAGGCGACCCCGTAAGAACGCATTGCCGCCGGTCACCCGTTGAATTGCGCGGTCGCTCATCGACGCGAGCTTCTTACCGACGGACGTCGTCGGCTCGCGCCAGCTGGGCGCAACTTCCTCGGGAACCGCTTCGGGAGCGACTTCTTGGTCTGCCGTTTCTTGGATCGCAGTGTCAGCCATCGAATGACGTTGGAGGCTAGCGGGACCTACACGGAACTAGGCGCGGTGCGTCTTTTCCCCGAGCGGCGTCGTTGCTCGATCTACCGTGGATCCCGGTGTAGGCCGCAACCGCCGCTAATTCGTGATCTTACACAACCGCCACGAGACTGCAACTCCAAGCCGCAATCGCGGGCAATCCGAGCTAGCTGGAGGCTTGGACCAGGGCCTCGGGCAACAGGAGCGACGGGCTCCCCGTCGAGAAAACCCAGAGCTGATGAGCGGCCCGGGTCGCGGCGATGTGGAGAAGGTGCCGGGACTCGTCGTCGACCGGAAACGCAGCCGAATTGCACTCCACGATGACCACGTAGTCGAACTCGAGCCCTTTGACCTGTCGCACATCCGTCACATCGACGCCCGGCCTAAACGGGAAATCCTGCTCGGCGATTCGACGAAGGTTTGGCACTTCACCGTGCCGAAGGCCTTTGTAGTAGACGTCCGCCTGCTCGGGGTAACGGGAGATGACCGCGATCGACGACAGCGGCTCGGAGCTGACGAGGCTGCGGAGCGCCTCGGACAGAAAGCCGACCGCCTCCCCGCTTCCGCCGAACTGAAACAGCTCGACTGGCGCGCCGTAGCGCGTGGCCTCGCCGGAGACTTCGTTCCGAAGCGGGCCGAGCACGTCGGTGGCAAATTCCAGAATCTCGTGCGTCGAGCGGTAGCTGAGCTTGAGGGGCTCGATTTCGATGTGGTCGAGCTTCAGCTCCTGGAGCACGTGCCGCCAATCGCTAAATCCGTTGTCGAGGTGAAGCTTCTGCGCAATGTCGCCGGCGAGCGTCACGCTCTGCTGCTCGGTCGCGGTGTCGAGCACGACCGCCAGCTCGACCGGACTCATGTCCTGCGCCTCATCGATGAACATGTGCTCGTACTGGAGAGGACCCCGGCGCCCAGACAGCGGTCCGCGGAGGGCCTGGAAGATTCGAAGTAACAGCGCATCGTCTTCCCGGTCGAGCTCCGCGGGCTCATCGTTGTCGACTCCATCCACACCCACGCTGCGCGTCTGCGTGTCGTCGCTTTCCTCGAGCGCCTCTTCGTACGCCATCAGGACTGCCGTCGAATGACGGCTGCACCAGGAGTGCGCCCATTCGATTTCCTTGTCGGTCAGCGCGTCGGGCGCCCAGCGCTTGAACGCGCCGGCGAGCCGGTTGCGGTCGGTCACGAGGTCGGCCCAGGCGGTGACCACGTCGCGTGTGCGGGTCGTCCATCGCGTGCAGATGCGCGCGACGGCGTGCCGGGTGCCGAGGGCCACGTGCTGCGCATCCCCGTCGCGGTCCTGAAGCCACTGCGAAAGAACCTCGAGCCGCACGCCCAGAGGCTCCGCCGCCGTCCCAGCCCAAACCTTCGCTACCCGATCGCCGCCTTCGCCTCGCGCTGACTCGCTCAAAATTTCCGATTCGGCCCGCTCGGAAAGATCCGCGACGTACTGATCGATCGCACGCAGCATGGCCGGATGCTTCTTCAACCGAATGACGTGCGTCGGCGTGTCTTCGACGTAGCGCGCACTGAGCTTGGGAATGTGACGGCGCCGCTGCTGTTCGGCCCAGAGCTGGAAGGTCTGCACGGGCACTTCCTCGACGCCCAGCGCCGGAAGCACGCGCGAAATATAACGAACCAGAGCGTCGTTGAAGACGATCACGAGCATTTGGTCCGAACGGAAGCGCTGCGAATCCTGGAACGCGAGGTAAGCGAGCCGGTGAAGCCCAATCGTCGTCTTGCCACTTCCCGCACCGCCTTGAATGACGGCGAGCCCGGAGGTGGG
>JABDJF010000036.1 GCA_013002645.1 Myxococcales bacterium | reverse complement strand
CAGGCTGGCGCACCTGGGTTTGCTCGACGAGCACGAGGGCACGTTCGTGATCGCAGTCCACCTCCGCGGGGTGCTCGGTCGCGTCTTCGCAGAACGGGGCTGGGTGCTGTGATTTCGAAGCTCCGATACTACGCTTCATCGCTGCTGCTAGTCGCGCTGATCGCAGCGCCCGGCGCAGCGCAACCTCTCGACGGCGGGAACGAGACGACGAGCCGGCCAGAATTTCAAAACGGCGCGCCGCAGGACGAGGCTTCGACCGAGCCGAGTTCACAAGAGCCACCGAGCTGGATTGCCAGGCGTCCATTCGATGCGGCTGCGCGCCCCAAAGCGAGCGCGGCAACCGAACGCGGCCCGCTGGTGGTCCTATCGCTCTGGTTGCTCGCCGTGGGTCTGGTCCTTTTCATCGCCGAGCGCGCGCGCAGTTGGATTACCAAGAACATTCCGCTGCGGAGTGCGTTGGGGGCGCTGGTATTCGTCCTGCGTATCGCGGTCTTCTCTTTGCTGGTGGCGATCGTTTTCGCCGTGGTCCCGAGCGACCAGAACTGGATTCTAGGGGCGCTGGCAGTCCTCGCGCTCGTAGTCGGCTGGTCTGTGCGCGATCTGTTCGCAGACCTGGTCGCCGGCGCAATCCTGGCTGCCGAGCGCCGTGTAAAAAAGGGGATGTGGGTTTCCGGCGACGGCTTTCAAGGGACAGTCGAGGGACGGTCGCTTCGCGCGACCTGGCTGCGTGACGGACAGGGCCACCGGATCACCGTGCCCAATCGCGCGATGGTGGGTGCGCCGATGGTGTACGACGCTGGCGCGGACGCGGAGCACGAAGTGGTCGTGCGGCTCGAAGGCTACCGAGACGCTGGCAAGGTTCGCATGGCTCTGACCGACGCGATCCTCAGCTCGCCTTGGGTCCTAGCGGGCGCCACGCCTGTGGTTCTACGCGACCCAGCAGACCCGATCGTCTGGCGTGTACGAACCAAGCTCCTCGAGCCTCGCTTTTCGGTCCACTTCGAGGGTGAGCTGCTCGAACGAGTCGAGGACTTGCTGCGATATGAGCCCGTATCCGATGGCCCCGAGGCCGACCGAGTCGCAGCCGAGCCTGTGCCTGTGCCTGGGATCGAAACCGAAGACTGATCGAGAACGGATCACGCGATCCAATCACGAAGCTCGCCGCTGACCACGCGCGGTGCCTGCTGAAGCTCTTCGATCGTCCTTGCGCCACAGAGCAACATAATCGAACGGAGCTCGCGCTCGATGCGCTGCAGGAATGAGCGGGCGCCGTTCACGCCTCCTTCGAGAAAGGCTTGATAGACGTTGCGTGCGATCCCTGCGCAGCTTGCGCCCAGGGCAATGGCCCGCGCAACGTCCATGCCGGTTCGGATGCCGCCGGTGGCGATCGTGGTCATCCCGGCCTCGACGCAGTATCGGACCGAGGCGGCCGTTGGAACGCCCCAATCCCAGAGCGCCTCCCCGAGGGCTCGGCCGTCCGTGTCCGCGCGCAAGGTCTCGACGCCGACCCAAGACGTCCCGCCTGCTCCCGAGGTATCTGCGTGGCGAATGCCTATCGCCCGTAGTCGTGCGGCGACCTCGCGGCTGATCCCGCTGCCGGTTTCTTTGGCGATGACGGGGACGCCTAGCTCGGCCCAGAGCCGCTGGAACGTCTCGAGGCCCCTGCTGAAGTCCCGGTCGCCTTCCGGCTGAACCAACTCCATGGCGGGGTTCATGTGCACGCACAGAGCGTCAGCACCGACTTCGGCAAGCATTTCGGCGATCGCCTCGGTCGATAGATCGCGAGCTTGAACGACCCCAACGTTGCCAAAGAGCAGCGCATCGGGAGCATGCCTGCGCACCTGGTAAGTCCAACTCGTCTCCGGGTTCTTCTGCATGGCGCGCTGACTTCCCAAACCGAACGCATAGCCGAGCTCGTCTGCAATCGACGCCAGCGCTTGGTTGATCTCGGCAGCTCGCGCGTGGCCACCGGTCATCGCAGCGATCAACAGGGGGGCCCGGAGCTCCTTCCCGAGCAATCGAACCCTCGTGTCGATGGAGTCGTAGCTGGTTTCGGGGAGTGACTGGTGCACGAGCCGAACGCATTCGAGAAGCGTCGTCCGCTGCCTAAACGCGACCTCGTCAGTCGCGCACAAATCCAGATGATCGGCCTTTCTCTGCTCAATGTCTGCGGTCATCGCATTGCTTGCTTGGTGGCGTCCCGGCGTGTACGTAGCTCGGAATAAGGACACTCACACCGTGGCGCAAGGGCAATTGGAAATCGAGTCGTGGATGGGAGACATTCGTCAGCAGGTCGATGTCATCCTCGAACGGTTTTTCGAGGCGAAGTGCGAAGAAGCGAGGCAGCTGTCACCGAAGGCGATCGAGCTGGTCTCGGAGGTTCGCGACCTCACGATCCGTGGAGGAAAGCGGCTCAGGCCAATTGTGACGGCTGCCGCGTACCGAGCAGCAAGCGGAACGAGCGACGTCGGTCCGACGCTCGAGGTCGGCGCGGCGCTCGAGCTGCTTCAGACCTATCTCTTGATTCACGACGACTGGATGGACGAAGACCGCGAACGCCGCGGTGGCCCCGCTGTCCACTACGCGTTCCAGAAAAAGCACGGACACGACCACCTCGGTGCAAGCCTGGGAATCCTCGCTGGCGACTTGGCTTCGACCTTCGGATGGGAGCTCTTGCTCGGGGGTCGCTTTCCTGAGGGAAGACAGGAAGAAGGCTTCTCGCTCTTCGTGAGAATCCAAAAGGAAGTGTTTGCGGGACAGCAGCTAGACCTCATGACCGATGGCGACGTCGAGCGAATGCATGACTTGAAGACGGGGAGTTACACGACGCGTGGGCCCGCCGAGCTAGGGGGCATCCTCGCCGACGCCGGCAGGGCCGCGATGCGCGCGCTTCGCGACTGGTCGGCGCCGCTCGGAGTCGCGTTTCAACTCCGCGATGACCTGCTCGGAACCTTCGGAAGCGCGCTTCAGACGGGAAAGCCCGGCGACGATCTGCGTCACGGGAAGCACAACGCCGTCGTCGCAGCGTTTCGTAGACTCGAGTCGAGCGACGCAGACCGAGCGTTGCTGCAGAGCGTTTGGGGTCGGGCAGACGCAAGCGACGACGAGCTCGCGGCGGCGGCGGCAGTGCTCGTCGAGGCAAAGGCCGAGGTCGAGGCTCGGCTCGGCTGCCTTGCCGACGAGGCCCAAACCGCGCTCGCCGCCAGCCCATTTGACGAACGAGGCAAGCAAATCCTGGGAGAAGTCACGCGGCAGCTCACCGACCGGGGGAGCTGATGGGTTTCGGCAGAGGTAAGGTCATCCTGCTCGGCGAGCATGCCGTCGTTCACGGTCGTCCGGCGATCGCAGTGGGCATCGAGCGGGGCGTCACCGCAGAGGCAACCGCAGGCGAGCGCAGCATCTTGCGGCTCTCGCCCTGGCGTTTGACGCTCGAGCCGGACCCCTCCGGAAGCGAGCCTCTGGAACGCGCCTTTGCGGCGGCACTGGCGCTCTACCCCGAGCGTCCCACGGTCGAGGTGAGCGCACAGGTTGAGCTGCCGGCGGGAGCTGGGCTCGGCTGTTCGGCGGCCATCGGTGTAGCTGTGCTCGACGCGATCGATGAAGCGCTGAGCATCGAGCGGTCTCGGACGGACTTAGGAGAGGCGGCACTGGCCTGGGAGAGGATCTTCCACGGGAATCCATCGGGGATCGACAACGCAATGTCGGCGATCGGAGGCGTGGCGCTCTATCGCAAAGGAGAGCCGCTGCAGCCGCTGAGGTCGAACAAGCCACTTCATTTGGCGATCGGCTACAGCGGAGAGCCCTCGAGCACCAAAGAGATGGTCGCATCGGTTGCGCGGCAGCTCGAGGACGACCCCAAGCGCGTGAACGAGGCTTTCGAGGCGATCGAGGTGCTGGTGCGCAATGCGAAGCTCGCAATTGAGGCCGGTGATCACATTGCGCTCGGGCAACTGCTCGATT
>JABDJF010000400.1 GCA_013002645.1 Myxococcales bacterium | reverse complement strand
ACTGACAGGCGCGGTCGTCCTTCTGCTGCTCCTCCTCGAGCGAGTCCACCCCTACCAAGAGGCGTGGCTTCACAGTCATGGGGACGTCCGGACCGATCTCATCCACAACCTGGTGAACTTCTGGATTCCCGAGGTGTACACAGTTGCATTCGTCGGCGCGTTCACCGTCGCCGCGGCTTGGCTGTCGAATGCCGTTGGCGCCGATCTTTGGCCCAGGGATTGGCCGCTGCTCGCGCAGCTGTTGCTCGCCCTCGTCATCGCGGAGCTCGGGACGTACTGGATTCATCGCCTGATGCACGAGCAGCCGTTGCTCTGGCGTTTTCACGCGGCGCACCACAGCGCCCCACGGCTCTACTGGCTCAATGCCGGTCGCTTCCATCCGCTGGACCTATTCGCGCAGCAGTTTTTGGCGGTGACGCCTTTGGTGCTTCTTGGCGCCGACATGCGCGTCATTGCCTTGCACACGCTCTTCACTGCCATTCACGGCATGTTTCAACATGCCAATGTGGACATTCGGCTCGGCCCGCTCAACTGGTTCTTCAGCATGGCGGAGCTCCACCGCTGGCATCACTCCAAGCATCTCGAAGAGGCGAACACCAACTACGGCGCCAACCTCATCTGCTGGGACATCGTTTTTCGTTCTCGGTTCTTGCCGCGCGACCGTCAGCCGCCCACGGAGATCGGGATCGAATCTTTGCCGAACTTTCCCGGCGGCTACTGGGCCCACCTCTTCTCGCCTTTCCGATGGAAAACGATCGAAGCGGGCGCGCGCACCGGGGCCAGATCCGATTTCGTATGACGTGTGCTCGACCCGGAGACGCGCAGCGTCAGCGCTGTCCAGAGATCGCAGCCCTGTCGCCAACATGCTATGGCAGGCGCGATGACGCGCTACGAGCCAGGGACGATTGAGCCCAAGTGGCAGGCCTTTTGGGAGACGGACGACACGTTCCGCACGCCCGAAGAGACGGGCCGTCCGAAGACATACATTCTGGACATGTTTCCCTATCCGTCGGGCTCGGGCCTGCACGTGGGGCATCCGGAGGGCTACACGGCAACCGACATCATGGCGCGCTATCGACGCGCGACCGGCTACGATGTGCTTCATCCGATGGGCTGGGATGCGTTCGGTCTGCCTGCCGAGCAGCACGCGATCCTCACTGGCACCCATCCGCGCGACACGACTTCGGAGAACATCGCGACCTTCAAGCGTCAGCTCAAGATGCTTGGCTTCAGCTATGACTGGGCTCGCGAAATCGACACGACCTCACCCGACTACGTCAAGTGGACGCAGTGGATCTTTCTCCAGCTTTTCGAGCGCGGCCTCGCCTACCAGGGCGAGATTCCGGTCAACTGGTGCCCTGCGCTCGGTACGGTGCTCGCGAACGAAGAGGTGATTAATGGGCTGAGCGAGCGGGGCGGACATCCGGTCGAACGCGTCCCGCTTCGGCAGTGGGTCCTCAAGATCACCGCCTACGCCGACAGGCTGCTCGCGGACCTCGAAGGCGTTGAATGGCCCAACAGCACCCGCATCATGCAGCAGGAATGGATCGGCCGTTCCGAGGGCGCCGAGGTGACGTTCGATGTCGTCGGCCACGACGCGGGCATCGAAGTCTTCACGACGCGTCCGGACACGCTCTTTGGTGCAACCTTCATGGTGCTGGCACCGGAGCATCCATTGGTCGAGGAGATCACGACGGATGGGCGGCGTGGTGAAGTCGAAACGTACGTCGAGCAGGCCAAGAACAAGAGTGAGCGAGACCGCCAGGCAAACAAGGAAAAGACCGGTGTCTTCACGGGTGGCTTGGCGATCAACCCGGTCAATGGCGCCGAGGTGCCGGTGTACATCGCCGACTACGTGCTTTGGGGTTACGGCACCGGCGCGATCATGGCGGTCCCCGCCCACGACGAACGCGATTTCGAGTTCGCGACCGCCCACGGGATTCCCATCGTCCAGGTGGTGAGCAAGACGGGCACGCCCAGTGAGGTCCCGCTGACAGAAGCGATGGTCGAGCAGGGAGTTGGGGTGAACTCCGGCAAATACGACGGCCTGAATACCGCGGAGTTCAAGAAGCGGGTCACCGCGGACCTCGAGGCGGCGGGTCATGGGCGCGCGCGCGTCGAGTACAAGCTTCGCGATTGGAACTTCTCGAGGCAGCGATATTGGGGAGAGCCGATTCCGATTTACTTCCCCGTCGAAACCGAAGGCGATCCGCGTGCCGGAGCCGATTTCGAGATTCGGTACGACCAACCGATGGCGGTCGACCTGAGCGAGTTGCCGCTCCGCTTGCCCGAGCTGGACGACTACAAGCCCGGTGAAGACCCGGCAGGCGTTTTGGCCCGCGCACGAGATTGGCGCTTCTTCCAAAAAGACGGCTCCTGGTTTGCACGCGAGACCAACACGATGCCGCAATGGGCGGGTTCGTGTTGGTACTACCTGCGCTTCATCGACCCGAACAATGCCGACGTGCTTTGCTCCCTGGACCTCGCGAAACAATGGCTTCCCGTCGACCTCTACGTGGGCGGCGCCGAGCACGCGGTCTTGCATCTATTGTATGCGCGGTTCTGGCACAAGGTGCTCTACGACGCGGGGGTCGTTCCGACGAAGGAGCCTTTCAAGAAGCTCGTCCACCAAGGGATGATTCTCGGCGAGGGCGGACAGAAGATGAGCAAGTCGCGGGGCAACGTCGTGAACCCCGACGACATCGTCGGGGAGTTCGGCGCTGACTCGATGCGTATCTACGAGATGTTCATGGGCCCGCTCGAGGCGACCAAACCCTGGAGCACCAGCTCGATAGCCGGCGTGCGCCGTTTCCTCGACCGCGTGTTCAACGCCACCCTGCGGGCCGACAGCGATGTGAAACCCGACGCTGGACTCACCCGTCTCTTGCATCGAACGATCCGCAAAGTCACCGAAGACATCGAAGGTATGCGCTTCAACACCGCGATCAGCGCCATGATGGTGCTCAGCAACGAGCTCCTGAAGCTCGATAGAGTGCCGACCCAAGGGCTCGAAGTGCTGGCCAAGCTTCTGCATCCTTTCGCGCCGCACCTCGCCGAAGAGGTCTGGGAGATGCTCGGCCACCGCCCCAGCATTCAACACGAGCCCTGGCCGGCGTACGACCCAGCGCTCTGCGAAGAAGACGAGGTCGAAGTCCCGGTCCAGATCAACGGCAAAGTCCGCGGTCGAATCACCCTCCCGAAGGACGCGACCGAAGACCAAGCCCTCGAAGCCGCCCGCCAAGCCCTCGTCACCCAGCTAGAAGGCAAAACCCTCCGCAAAACCATCTGGGTCCCGAACAAAATCCTGAATCTCATCGTCTAGACGACGATGGAGAGCGTGTCGCGGCTAGCGGGCAGCGCCACGTTTGAGCTCGGTGAGGACTAGCTTGGCGACGGATTTGAGGGTTTCGAAGACGCCTTCGCCGGTTGTGGCGATGGCGTCGAAGTCGGGGACGTTGCCGGTGTTGAGCAAATGGCGGAGCTCTTCGACGGGCGAGATGTTCGGCATGTCGCGTTTGTTGTACTGAATGACGTAGGGGAGAGTGTCGAGGTTGTAGCCCTGCTCCGCGAGGTTCGTACGAAGGTTGTCCATCGACTCGATGTTCGCTTCAGCGCGAAGCATTTGAGAGTCCGCCACGAAGACGACGCCATCGACGCCCTTGAGAATCAGCTTCCGGCTCGCGTCGTAGAAGACCTGACCTGGCACCGTGTACAGGTGAAAGCGGGTCTTGAAGCCGCGGATTTCGCCAATTTCGAGCGGCAGGAAATCGAAGAAGAGGGTTCGCTCCGTTTCGGTGGCAAGCGAGATCATCTTGCCCTTCGCATCCGGGTTGGTGCGGTTGTAGATGTACTGCAGGTTGGTGGTTTTGCCGCAAAGCCCCGGACCGTAGTAAACGATCTTGCAGTTGATCTCGCGCGACAAATAGTTGATGAAAGACATCCCCCCAAGGTCTCCTAGTCAGTCGTTGAACAAGTTGTCGATGTCGTCATCGGTTATCTCAGCGAACGGTGAGCTCTGAAAAGGATCCTGCTCCTTGGCGATTACCATCTCGAAAATCCGGGTAAGGTTCTCCGTCGCACGCTTCACGCGAAGCCTCACGAGCCCCAAGCTTGTACGATTGTCGAAGATGACTACAAGAATCACGCGACCACTGACCACTTGAATATGAACGTTCTGCCGAACCCCCTCGTGGTACTGGGTCGCGAACTCCTGCTCCCGCAGCAGCTCCGCAATACCTCCCGTCGCCGCGATGGTACCCGCAGTGAGCGACGCGAGGGAAGTCGTATCGAGATCTCCCGAATCGCCCGACGCGCTGATCAGCTGGCCGTTTTTGTCGATGACGAAGACCACACGCGCGTTCGCATCTTGGACGA
>JABDJF010000387.1 GCA_013002645.1 Myxococcales bacterium | reverse complement strand
CGCGTATGTCGACGCTCGCGTTCAACGCATCTATGCGGGGACGAGCGAGATCATGAAGGTGATCATCGCGAAGCAGATGGGTCTCTGACGCGCCTGCTCCCGCGGCCGGACGACGCTGACCGTCGTGCGCAAACCCGTTGCATGGGTTCGACGACCCTCGTGACCTCGATTCGTCATTCGAAATGCATTGAACCTTGACCTGATCGGCCTGTTTTGTTTACCTGCGAGCTGTGGCCACTGACTCTGGTTCAAAAGATGGAGAGGGCCCGGCGAAGGGCGAGTATCTGCCGTCGGATTCAGAGTCAGACGCTGGGCCGCGCGTCAGCCGAATGCGCGTCGGAGGCGAAGAAATCCTGGTTTTGAGCGTCCCGCTCCCGCAGCTGCGCTACCCGGAGGGCACTACGTCGGCCGAGCACGAAATCATCGACGCGGTGCTCGAGGGCCTGACGGTCAAGGAGATCGCCGAGCGGCGAAACGCTTCCCTGCGCACCGTGACGACCCAGCTCGGGGCGATTTTCCGAAAGGCCAACGTCAACTCCCAGGCCGAGCTCATCGCCATCATGACCGAAGATCCAGCCAACGAAGCGGATGGCACCTGAGCCGGCCGCCCTCTGCGGCTATCGCTTGGGCACTTATCGTGATGCAAAAAAGACGACGCGGTCGATCAGCCCGTTATCCGATCGACCGCGTCTGTGCCCAACCCATAAAGTCGAGCAGGTGGCTGAGCGCACGATTTGGATCTCTGTCTGCTTAGCCCCTGTTGGACTATTCATATGTCGTCTTGCGAAGCCGATCCATACGTAATTGTTCACCTTGCATACGTAATTGTTTACCGGCGGTTGGGAATTCGTTTGGAAACGTCCGAGCAGGCCGCGGAAACGTCCAGATCGTGAACGGGGTGTTCAGTGTGACGTTACGCTCGAGCCAAGGCTGTAATGAAGGCGGCCATCCCGGGCCACGCCATGCCGGGCGGTAGATTGATGATCGGCTGCTCCATGCCGAGCTCACGCCGGCGCGCGATCTCACGGCGGCAATAGATCGGATCGCCGGAGATTGTTAGCGCTTCAATCATGTCGTCCGTCACGGCATCGGGCGCCATCTTGCGTGTCGCCTTGTCCATGTAGAGCCGCGCAATTTCGTCGCACTCATCCGCGTAGCCAAAGCCGCTGAGGAGCTGTTTGTAGTAGTCGCCCATGCCCCCAATGTAAAAGGAGATGATCTCTCTCGCTTTTTTCGAGGCACCTTTCCCGGGAATCGGAATGACGGTGGTGAAGGGTGCGGTCGCGATCTCTTTCGGGCCGCGGCCCGCTTTCGCAGCACCCTCTGCGACCCAGGCACGGCCATCGCTGAGGCGGCTGTAGGGCCAGAAAATCGGCATCCAGCCGTCCGCCATCTCGCCGATGCTGGTAATCGATTTCTGTTTTAGCGCGGCCACATAAATTGGAATGTGCCGGCGGGTTGGTTCGAAGTCGAGCGTGAACGGCCGGTAGCGTCGAAGCTTGGTGTCGGCTTCGCTGAGCGGTCGCCCGTCGAGCAATGTGCGGACGACGCGGATCACGTCTCGAGTCTGCGTGAGCGGTTTTTCGAAGTCGCGGCCGTGCAGGCCTTCGACCACGTTTTTCGCGCTGGTACCGATTCCGAGGATGAACCGCCCGCCGCTAATCTCGTCGAGCGTGGCGGCCTGCATGGCGATGAGCGCCGGCGAACGGCTGAAAACGTTGATGATGCCCGTGCCGATCTTGATCCGCTTCGTCTTGAGAGCGATTTCGGTCAGCAGGGAAAACACCTCGTACCCCCAAACCTCGGGGAGCCAGAACGAGTCGTATCCCAGGCGGTCGGCCAGGACGGCGGCTTTGACATAGGTTTTGCGATCGTACTCACGCCAGAAGGCCAGAAGGCCAGTGGATTGCTTGTCTAGCATTGGGGTGCTCCTTGGAGGTCGTCTTAGGTCCCGAACCTCGCGAGTGCCAGTCGTTCTCCGCCGCCGCGGGAGAACCGAAGTTACTTGCCGCGAAACTCCGGCTTCCTTTTCTCGAGAAATGCCCGCACGCCTTCCTTGAAATCCTCGCTCTGATAGCAACGCTCGATCGAATGGTTGATGCGTCCGGCGTCTCGTTCGGCTTCGAGCTTGGCCAGCTCTTGCAGGCTGATCTTCGCGCTCTGAATGGTCAGCGGGGCGTTGTTGGCGATCATCTCCGCGAGTTGATCGACGCTGGCGTCGAGCGAACCCTTAGCGAACACCTCGTTCACGAGCCCGATGTGTCGTGCTTCGTCGGCCCCGACCCGTCGCGCCGTGAACAGCAGGTCGGCGGTTTCGGAGAAGCCGACGATTCGGATCAGGGTGCGGATACCGGCTGTATGGTAGCCGAGGCCGAGGCGGGCCGGCGGAACAGCGAAGCGGGCGTCGTCGGCGGCGTAGCGAAGGTCGGCTGTGAGGGCGATGGCTGCGCCGCCGCCAATACAGAAACCATGAATGCACGCGATCAGGGGCTTCTCCAGCGATTGCAAGGCAGCGAACGCCCGCGCGGTAAGGGCGTCGTAGACCCTGCCGGCATTTCCCGTGCGAGTCCTCTCGAACTCCGAAATGTCCGCGCCCGAGACGAACGCTTCAGACCCCGCGCCCCGCATGATCACGACACGAACCTGAGAGTCGTCCTGCAGTGTTTGCACGGCGCCGGGAATCGCATCCCACATGTCGACCGTGATGGCGTTACGGCGCTCTTGATGGTCGAACACCATCTGAGCGATGGGTCCATCCCGTTTGATTTTTAGCTCTCCGCTCATCGGCGCCCAGCCTAGAGCATCCGGTTGATCACGGCGTTGCGCCGAATCTCTTCGAGAAAGATCTTTTCCTGCCGGATCATCGCCGCGTCCAACATCTCGCGGAATAGCTCCTGCTTCATCTCGTCGAACGATGGGAAATCCGTGCCAACCTGGCGCTCCTCCAAGAAGAAGATGTGAAACCCCTTGGAGCCCCGCACCGGTTCGCTGACGTCACCGGCGCTGAGCGGAATGATCGCCTGCTCGAGATTCTCGGGCAGGTCGCCCTTCGTGAGCCAGCCGAGATCTCCACCTCCCCGTCCCAGCGCCTCCGCTTCGAAATTCTCCGGGGTCAAAGTAGAGCGAAGCTGGTTCGCCTCCTGACGCTTCGCGGCTACCTCGATGGCCGACGCTGCCTCGCCAACGGGCACCACGAGGTACGAGACGTGAAAACGAAGGTCGTTGCCCTCGCCCCGCGCGCGTTCTTCGTAGCGAGCGCGAACCTCTTCCTCGGTCACGTTCACCCGCGAGCGGACGCGCTCGTTCACCACCTTGAGACGAATCAGTTGCCGCTTAAGGTCTTTCCGGTACTGCGCCATGGTGAAGCCCTGTGCGTCGAGCGCCTCTAGGAACTGCTCCTCCGTCAGGTTGTTCTGCATCCGCAGATTCTCGATGGCGCCGTCGACGTCCGCGTCGGTCGCGCGGATCCCGCTACCGGCCGCCAGTTGGCGAATCAATTGCTCATCGATCAGGAAATTGAGCAGCTCATCATAGAGCTCCTTGAGGCGTGCCGCCCGCTCGGTTTCCGTTGGTGCGTCGGCAACCTGCGGAAGAAACGGAACTGCGCGCGTTCGAAGGTCGCTCAAGAAGATCGCCTCATTGTTGACGGTCGCCACCACGCGTTCGATGACATCGGCTCCGGCCGAGCTGGCCGTGAGTGCGACAACGATCGCGGCGACGGCGAGTCGGCTGGTCATGGGCTTTGTGGGGTGTCCTCGGTTGCGATTTCGATGGCTTCGAGCGCTTCGTAGTCGATTTCGACGTCGATGTCCTCTCGAAGCCGTTTGGTCAGCGCAGCCACCGCCGCACCTTTCCGCTCGCGGTTGAGCTTGTGACGGATCGCCCGTTTGGCCTGCTCGTAGGTTCGCGTCAGCGGCGCTCGCTTCCCGGTCAGCATGATGATGTGGTAGCCGCCGTCTACTTCGACGAGATCGGGATAGACGAGACCGACTTTCTCGATCTTGAAGGCCGCATCGCGAATCGCTTTGGCCGGCGGCCCTTCTTCATCCGCCACGAAAAACTGCAGGTCGCCTCCGCCGCTCTTCGTTCTTTCGTCTTGGGACTGCTCGCGCGCCATCTTGCGGAACCCCGCGCGGTCGGCATTTTTGGCCTGCGCCAGAAGCTTCCGTGCTTGGGCGCGGTCCGTGATGAAAATATGGCTGGCACGAACTTGGGCCGGGCGGTTGTACTCGTCTGGATTGGCATCGTAGATCGCCTTGATCTCCTCGTTGGCGATTTCTACCCGTTCGAGGGGCGCCTCGATTTCTTGCTTCACCATTTGCTGAATCATGGCGTTCCGCCGCGCCCGTTTGATTTCCGGCTTGTCGGCGTACCCGCGCCGCTTTGCTTCGTAGACGAGAAGCTCGAAGCGCACGAGGTTGTCGAGAAACTCCTTGCGGCGTTCCGGGCTCTCGAAGCGTGCGCGGAGATAAGGTGACTGCGATGCGAGACGGTCTGCGAACTCGCCAACGGTGATCGTTCGGTCGCCCACCTGGGCGAGGACCTCCTTGGCCTGCGCTTCGGTGAGCCCGTTCTGCGGCCACTCCTCTTCACTGGCGGGCGCGTCCTCGACTTGCTTCGAGCAGCCGCCCCCAATCAGCACGCTCAGACCGACGAGCGGGAGCAGGATGATGATGGCAGCGTTCCAAGACATCGTCAGCCGGGTAGCATATACCGCATGTGCGGCAACGGGGCCAAAGTTCAGTCGGTGTTCCGGTCGTCGAGGACTTCGCGAACCTTCGCACTGAGGTGGTCCAGCTCGAATGGCTTGTCGAGGAAGTCATCGGCTCCGTAGAGAGGCGACGTCATTTCGTTGAGGCGCTCTCCGATGCCTGTAAGCATGATGACGCCGGTCCCAGTCAGGGCGTCGTCTTCGCGGATGGCGCGGCATACCTCCCAACCGCTCATGCCGGGCATCATGACATCAAGCACGACGAGATCGGGTTTTTCGCGCTGGGCAAGACGAAGCGCTTCTTCCCCGTCCGAGGCTTCGACGACCTCGGCCGGTAGCGCGCTCAAATGCCGCGCCACCAGCGCCAAGATCTCCAAGTCATCGTCGGCGACCAGGATCTTGGTCTTGGCGTCCATGGTCATCGTTCCATCACTCCTGCTTACCCCAGTTTGGGAGGCATCCTCGTTCCGTTGACGCGGCTTGTCAATGGACACGGTGCTCCGGGTCGATCAGTCCTACCCCTGACGCTGCCGTCCAGCCCTCCAACCCGCTAACCATTCGCAATTTCACGAAATCACGATCCCGGTCGACGAGCTCTCCCCGGTCCCCACCGCGTGCCTCCCCGCGAAGCTGAGCCCGAGGGTCGGGCCCTTCTCTGAGGATGAGTCGATCGTCGAGGGTCACGATTCGCGGTCCGTCGCGGAGCAATCCGGCTTTGGTCGCCAACCCGAGCGCGGCGATAGAAAGGAATGCTCCCGAAATGAGCAGCAGAGGGTAGAGCCAGCGTTGCCTTCGGCGCCCGATCGCGATCCAGGTGAGCGCCGCAAAGAACAGCAGATTGGAGATCACCAATGCGTAAGCGAGAGCGTTTTCCGAGACGTTTCCGTACACCGCGTCGCTGATCGAGCTGCTCCGTTGAACCGTCGCCTCGCCTTCGAGCTCGGCGCGTTGCTCTTCCAGCGCCTTTTCGGCATCCCGAAGATTCTCCGAGGCCTTGCTTTCGTTCGGGCGCAGCACGAGCGCCCGCTCGTAGTTGAGGATGGCGCGCGGATAGTCATCGGATTGGGCAAACGAGGTCGCGAGGTTGAAATAGACGTCAGGGTCGTGAACCCCCGCTTGGATGAGCTTGCGGTAGCCCGCAATCGCATTGGCATGGTCGCCCCTCGATGCGGCGACATTGGCCGATTCGAAGATGGCGGTCAGAGAGGATCCGCCGGTCGCACGAGGCGCTTGCTGCGCGGACACCATGGTGCAGCTTGGGAGCGGCGCGAAGACCAATACTAGGGCGAGTACGCAGACGCGCATCAGCCCGCACTCCCGGATCGCTGGATTCGTTCGATGATCGCGCTGGTCCGCTTCAGACAGCGCTCCATTTCATCCCGGTCCACGCCGGACGCAGCGAAGCGCGCGAAGTCGGCGCCTTCGAGCTCGTTGACGAGCCGCTGCATCAGGTCGTCGTCGAATCCTTCGGCAGTCAGTCGGGCACGGAGCTGAGTGTGCGGAAGGCCGGCGACGGGCTCATCGAGCCGAGCGTCCAAGGCATGGGTGATCGAAGCAACGATACGGTCGTAGAAAGCTCTCGGATCGTCATGTTGAAGGGCGCTTTCGGCGTCACGAATGAGCTTCCGTTGAACGGCGCCCGAAGTGGTGCCGCGTCGCTCCCGACGCCGGGAAACCGCTGCTCCGAACCAGGCCAAGACGAACAGGGCCGGTGGGAGCGCGAGGAACCACGCGAACCATGCGCGATCGCGTACAGGAGTCCGGTCCCGGGCCAATGCGCTGTACACCCGAATCGGACCGAAGGTGGCGGTCGATGGCTTGGGAGCTGCGTTGACCGGTTCGATCGTGGGCTCCGGGGGCCTCGTCTCACCGGTTGCGGTGAAGCTCAGTGCGGCTGTGCGAGCCGATTGGTACCGCTCGGTATCGGGGTCGAAGAAGTGCAGGTCGATCGGTGGAACACCGTGTTCTCCCGGGGATTCGGCGATCAGAATCCACTCCCAAGAGCGCGTGCCGGAGAGTCTGCCGTTTGCGAGTCGTTGCTGGTCCCGAATCGCTGGTTCGAGTGCACGCACTCCCGCGATCGGAGGCAGGTCGATTCGCAGGTCGTGCACGTTGCCCACCCCCCCTGCATCGACGCGCAAAGTCACGGCATCGCCCGTCTTCACCGCGCGTCGGTCGAGCCGTGCTTCGATGCCGTAGTTCCCGACGACGGCGTTGGCAGGCACGGGCAGCGGAAGGGGCTTGACCCGTACGCTGACCGGAACTCCGACGCGTTCGGTGCGCCGCGGAGCGTCAAAGAAGTTGCCGCTGCTGGCGTCGAACGTGATCTTGGGAGGGCCGATTGTGAGCGTGCCCTCGCGCTGCGGAAATGCCGCGGAACGCTGAATCGGGTAGGCGCGGAACTGCTGCCCGTTTACCGTGACGGTTTCGAACTGCAGGTTGGTAATCGGATCATCGTGAACCCAAAACCCGTCCATCGACGGCTTACTTGGAACCACGGATTGCGGAGCGAGCCGGATTCGGGTGTACAGGTAGACCGTGAGGTCGACCTGCTCGCCGATGTACACCTCGGTTGGTTCGACGACCGTCCTTAGGAACGCCCGCGGGTCGTAGCGAGCCCCCGTGACATCGGCTCCGAGAGAACGGTCCGGCGCATCGGCTGGGTCGGAAGGACCAGGCGCGCCACCTGCGCTGGGACGGATGACCAGGGTCAGCGGTTCGCTTCGATAGATCTTACCGTCGACCTTCGCAACCGCGGGCGCGAACTCGTACGTCCCTGCTGCCCTGGGGAGCAACACGTAGATGTTCGCGAGGCTCGACTCCTTTTGGACGCCAGAGCCAAAGCCAAAGCTGAACTGCATCGGGCGCATCATTTGATGCGACACGATCTCGAGCTCGAGATGCTTCTTGAGGTCGCTGAGCTGTAAGTCTTGAATGCTTCCGCCGCGCGCCCGGACTCTGACCTCGAGTCGTATCGAGTCGCCCACTCGCGCCTCGCTGGGCGTCGCGTTGAGCGTGACCGTGACCTCCGGCTCGGCGGCGGCTGTGGAGGACCATGAGATCGCAGACGTGGCAACGAGGAGCAGTGCGAGGAGTCGCATCACCAATCCTTCTCGGGTGGCGGCCGGCCGG
>JABDJF010000352.1 GCA_013002645.1 Myxococcales bacterium | reverse complement strand
AATCGAGGAAGCCATGGCGGCTGGCGCACGCGCCCTGCTCGACCCGAGCCATTTCGAAGGCAGCCAACGCGGCCTGCCGTACATGGCGCCGCAGGCCCTGGTGGATGTCGACCACTCGATGCGGATCATGAACGAAGAAACATTCGGCCCGGCGGTCGGCATCATGCGAGTGCATGACGACGCCGAAGCGATTGCCTTGATGAACGACAGCGATTACGGCCTCACTGCCTCGGTGTGGACGAGCGATCTCGACCGGGCGCAACGGATCGGCGCAAGCGTCGAAACCGGAACCTGGTACATGAATCGCTGCGACTACCTCGACCCCGAGCTCGCCTGGGTGGGGGTCAAGGACTCGGGCCGCGGTTGCAGCTTGTCCACGCTCGGCTATGCGCAGCTGACTCGACCCAAGTCCTTCCATCTGCGACACGCTCCCGGGTAGCCTGGTCATCGCCTCTTAGGTCGCTATAGTCGGCCGCGATGAAGCCGCCGGTTCTCTGCTGCCGCCACGTTACAAAGCGCTACGGAAAGTTCACGGCGCTCCAGGACCTGTCACTGGAGGTGTACGAGGGAGAAATTTTTGCGCTTCTCGGTCCAAACGGCGCGGGGAAGTCGACCCTGATTCACTGCATCACGGGGCTAGCGAAGCAAAGCGAGGGGAGCATCGAGGTCCTCGGCTTCGACACCGTGAACGATTTCCGGACAACTCGCCGCCTGGTTGGCTTGGTGCCCCAAGAGATCGGCTACGACCCGTTCTTCACTCCCCTCGAAAGCTTGATGATTCAAATGGGGCTCATGGGCGTCGAGCCGAATCGTAGTCGCGCCGAGAGTCTGCTCGAGACCTTTGCACTGAGCGACAAGCGCGACGCGTACACCCGGACGCTGTCAGGGGGGATGAAGCGGCGCCTGCTCGTAGCCAAGGCGCTCGTCCATGACCCGCGGCTCCTCTTCCTCGATGAACCGACTTCCGGCGTGGACGTCGAGCTACGCCGTGAGCTCTGGCAAGAGGTGGAGGATCTCCGAGCCGCGGGCACCACCATCGTGTTGACTACACACTACATCGAAGAAGCCGAAAGGCTTGCGGACCGCATCGGCATTCTCCACAAGGGCGAGCTGCTTCTCGTCGAGAGTCGCGAAAGCTTGTTGGAGCGCCATGGCGGACGGTCACTCGAAGAGATTTACCTGGAGCTGATCCGCAAGGCAGACGGAAGACACGCGGCATGAGCGCGATCGCTCTCAAGACGCTCTTCCTCAAGGAGGTGCGGCGTTTCAGCAAGGTCTGGCTGCAGACGGTGCTGAGCCCTCTCGTGACGACGAGCCTCTACTTCTTGGTTTTCGGCGTCGCACTGGGCTCCCGACTTCGAGAGATTTCTGGCGTCCCTTACATCCAATTCGTGGTGCCCGGCCTCGTCATGATGACGATGATTCGGGACTCCTTCCTAAACACCTCGTCCAGCCTGTTTCAGTCGAAGATCAACGGAACGATCACCGACATCCTGGTCGCGCCGATCGGCGCGCTGGAGATGGTCCTCGCCTACGTAGGGGCTGCGATGATAAGGGCAATCATCGTGGGCACGCTGGTCTACGCCGTCGCGCTCTCCTTCACCTGGTTCTCGCTGCACGACATCGGCTGGACGCTCTTCTTCACGATCTTCGTGACCGCGACGCTCGCCCTCCTGGGAATGATCGCCGCACTTTGGGCACAGAAGTTTGATCATCTCGCGATATTTCCGAACTTCGTGCTTCTCCCGTTGGCCTTCCTGGGGGGCGTCTTCTATTCGATCGATCTGCTCCCCGAGCCCTGGAACACAGTCAGCCGTCTCAATCCGTTGCTCTATATGGTCAACGGTCTACGCTATGGCTTCCTCGGTGTGGCCGACGTTTCTCCGGGAACGAGCGCCGGGGTCGTACTGGTGTCGTTCCTCGTCGTCCTCGGTGCCGCAAGCGCACTCCTGCGAAGTGGATACAACCTACGGAGTTAGTCATCATGGGCTGGCCGGCATGAGCAAGAGCACGTATTTTTCCAATCCCGAAGCGCGCGCGTTTCTTCAGCGACGTGTCGCCGTGTTTGGCCTCATCGGCGCCATCCTCGGGGGCACGGCCTTGGCCTTTCGCGTGTTCTTGGGCGTGCTGTTTGGGGTTCTCGCGGAACAAGTAAGCAACCCGGGTTTCATCATTCATGCCGTTGGCATCGTACCCCTGTTGCTGGTTTGGGCGATCTGTCGTCGCGGCAACCTCTCGGTCAACGCGATTCATGGCGTCGAAAACACCGGCATCTTCCTCACGAGCGTTTGCTACATCGGCATGGGCTTGGACATTCGACCCGAAGTCGGGGCCGACACGATCGTCGCGTTCATTCTGGCACTCGTGATGTTTGCCCGCAGCGTATTCGTGCCCAGCTCGGCGCGGCGAACCACGATTCTCGGGATCCTCATCGGGATCCCGCTCGTGGCGGCGATGTACTACCATTACTTGGGCATCGACCTCGACATCTGGCGGGTGTTCGGCTATCCGGCGGAATCCGCCCAGCGCGTCGCATCGGCTCAGTCGGTGATCACGGTCATGTGGTGGACACTGACCGTGGGCCTCGCAGCCCTCGCGTCGAGGGTGATTCACCGCCTGCGCAAAGAGGTGAGCGACATCCAAAGCCTCGGCCAATACAATCTCCGCCGCAAGCTCGGAGAGGGTGCGATGGGCGTCGTCTACGAAGCGCAGCACGGCATGTTGAAGCGGCCGACGGCCATCAAACTGTTGCGGCCGGAGCTTGCCGACCCGGACGCTCTCGAGCGCTTTCGTCGTGAGGTGCAACTGACCGCGAAGCTCACCCACCCAAACACCGTCACCATCTACGACTACGGCCGGACGCCTGATGGGCTCTTCTACTATGCCATGGAGCTGCTCGACGGTGCGACCCTGAGCCAAGTGGTCAAAGCGGGCGGCCCGCAGCCGGTCGAGCGGGTCGTGCGCATTCTTCGTGACGCGGCGCTTGCCCTGAATGAAGCGCACCAAGTTGGGTTGATTCATCGTGACATCAAACCCAGCAACATCATGCTCGCGCGCCAGGGTGGCGTGCCCGACGTGACGAAAGTCCTCGATTTCGGCCTCGTGAAGAATCTCGGCCAGGTCGATGATCTCGAGAAGACCAACACGATGTCGATCAAGGGCACGCCACACTACCTGAGTCCCGAGGCGATCCAGGAACCGCAAGGGATCGACGCGCGGACCGATCTCTACGCGCTGGGCGCCGTGGGATACTTCCTGCTTGCGGGCCGCCACGTGTTCGATGGGAAGACGATCATGGAAATCTGCCTACATCACGTTCACACCAAGCCGATTCCACTCACGGAAGCATCGTCTCTGGACATCCCCGCCGAGCTCGAGACGCTCATCATGGCATGCCTGGAAAAAGACCAAGCCGACCGACCTGCCTCCGGTCAGGAGCTCGCCGATGCCCTCGATCGACTCGCGGTTGCACGCTGGACCCGCGCGGACGCCGAAGCCTGGTGGGAAGCGTTCGGCGGCCAAATCGAACAGCGCGCTGAGCCGATCACCGCAAGCCCCACCGAGCAAACCGTCGCCGTAGATCTAGACGAACGCTGAGAAGCCAGGTGATTCCAACGAGTTGAAGGGGTAGACAGTGTCCCTCTTGACCGTGGGTGGGGTTGGCCGCAGAATGGGGCAGTGATGGTCCATGAGCCGATCGCTATGAATGACCCGATGGACGCGCGTCGCGCGAGCCTCGTTGGGGCTGTTGTAGTTGTAGTCGGCCTCATTATTAGCCTCCTGCTAGTTACGCAGGCATAGGCGGGGACCAGAACCAACCCACAGACCAACCCACTTCTTTTCTGGCCCTCGCATCGAGCATGCGGGGGCTTTTTTGTTGCCCTAGACCCATGAATAGACACTCACAGCACAAAACTACCG
>JABDJF010000324.1 GCA_013002645.1 Myxococcales bacterium | reverse complement strand
AAGCCCATGAACTCGCGACGTGACACACCGCGCGCCTCGAGCTCCCGCCTGAAGTCGTTTCCCGGTTTATCCATTGAATCCTCCTAGCCGTTGCAGAGCAAAGGTCGCGGCACTAGCGCTATCAGCGGTCGAATGAGCCGACTCTAACTTGGTGTCGCTCCGAAAAATAGTGTTCGCACCTTCTTGAGAACCGTTTTCTCTTAGGCCACGCGGTTTGTCGTTTGGGTCGATCAGGCGCAATATTTGCGCCGATATTTGCCGGGGTCGAAACCCGCGTGTTCAAGGGGTATCGAGCTCAGCACAACAACGTCATGGGGCCGTACAAGGAACGAATGCGGCACCACGAGGAAGTGACGCTCAACGAGCTCAAAGCGCTCGCCACGCAGATGACCTGGAAATGCGCGCTGCTCGGCATTCCGGTCATTCGCGATATCCTGGCGAGCTCGGGCGGTGTGACCGTCAGCTACTACGAATGGGTGCAGAACCGGAACAGCGAACACTGGGACTCTGAAGAAGTCCAGCGGCGGTTGCTTCACATGATCCGTCGCGCGTACCAGCGCACGATGTTCTACGCGACTGAAAAGAGGGTCGATCCCCGAATCGCGGCCTATTCCCTGGCGCTTGAAAGCCTCGCGCCTTGACAATTGGGGCCTTCAGAAGCACTCCCATCCGTCATGATTCCGCAAGCGGTCTTTGAAGGAACGATCCCGGAGGACGGCGTCGGAGACTTGCTCGGCGGACTCGAAGAGATCCGCACGACGGGTGTCCTGACCTTCCAAAGCGAATTTGGCTCGGGCACCGTCCGGCTCGTCCAAGGCCAGTTGGCGGATGCCGAAACATCGGCCGACGAAGAACGTGCGCTTCAGGTCCTGCTCACGCTCCGCGAAGGCGAGTTTGCAGTGTACCCGAAGCTTCCGCGCCTTCCGGTGTCCCGAGGCACCGACACCACGCGGCGCGGCTCGCTCGCGGTGCACCCGCCGGCTGATTTGATGCGCTACTGCGAGGGAGCAGGTCTCACCGGTCGCCTCCTGCTCGAGCATCGGGGACGGCTCGCGATCGCCTACTACGAAAAGGGCGAGCTTCAGGACGTCAGCATCGACGGTGGGACTGCCGCTGATTTCGTGCTGGCGCTCGAGTGGACCGAAGGGACCTTTCGCGTCGACGCGGTCCCACCGCCTCGAGAAACACTGCCGCCGGCGCTTCGGGACAAGGCTTCCACCGCGCCACCGAAGAACCCGACGGTCCTTCCCTTGCTCGACGCCTTCGAAGAAGGCCTTGCCGACCTCCAACGCGCAGACGCCACACCGGTTTCCGGCCAGGGCCCCCGCATGGAAGACCTCGATGAGGACGCGACGATCCGCATCATTCGCCGGCCCGGGGAGGACGATCTGCTGGACGATTTGCCCGACCTTCGGCGAAGCTGGAACGCTCTCGACTATTCTCCCTCCTTTGCGACGGAATCTGCTACAACCACAAGCGTGAAGTCGAAGGACGACGGCAGGCCGATTGGCTTCTTGCGCACCCTCGGGTGGGTCGGCGGGGTTTTTCTCGTGGTGGCCGCATGCCTCTGGCTTCTCGCCTCGCTCACACCCCTGGAGTAGTCTGAAGGTCGTGAGCCCGTGCTTGCGACCGGGACGCTGGCTGCCCAGCCGGAACGCCTTCCTTTCTCTGGTCTCGCTTCTGGCGGCGGCCACGATCTTCGCTTCCACCGTCGGTGCGCAGGATTTCGATCCGCAAGCTGAACCCTATCGTCCGGGTGACGTCGTTCCTGCCCCCGTCGAGCAGGGCGAACCCGAAGACGACGACCCCGAGGAATTTCGCGACCCGTACGGCGTGGCCAGCGAAGGTCGCCATTCGGATCAAGTCTCCTCACAGGTCCGCTACGTGCTCGAGGGCATCGTCGTCGTCGGCAACAAGAGAACGAAATCGCAGCTGGTTCGGAAGTTCGTTCCTTTGAAGCAGGGTGACTTTCTAGACCCGGAATCTCCGGAGCTCCTCGATTCGGAATGGCGGTTGATGGGCACCGGCTGGTTCGACAGCGTCGACATCCGTCTCGAACGCGGGGCGGAACGCGGCTACGTCGTGCTCGTCGTTCAAGTTAAGGAGCGCAACACCTTCGTCATCGAGAAACTGGTTGCGGGCCTATCCAAAGGTGTACGAAAAACCACCGACAGCGGCCGCACCTTGTTTCCGTGGCTAGGTTTCAAGGTCACCGAGACCAACCTCGCAGGTCTGGGTATCCGTTTGTCCGGGACCGCACTCGTCAGCGAATTCCAGCAGGGCGGACGCTTGGACCTACGGTATCCCAAGCTCATCAAGAGTGAATACGGCCTCCGCTTCGGAACCTTCTTTCTCAACGGCAGGGAGTTCTATGGGAACAGTCCCTTGGTCAGCGTGCCCTGCGGCGCCCCGACCTGTCCTGGCACGTCGGGCGTCACGAATGCCGTCGTGCGCTATCGGCGGGGCGGTTTCATGGCGGGCACCGGCAAGGAGTTCACCACCAAGCTGCGATACAGCCTGGATTGGATTGGTGACATCGTCAGCGTGCTCAGCCGCCCTCAGGCCGCGAGCGAGGTCGTCGGCAACGAAATCCAGCCGATCGACTTCGCGATTCAGGACGGCAGGAGCTTCGTTTCCTCGCTCCGCTTCAGGCTGACCTTCGACAAGCGAGACGACCCTGGCATCATGAAGGAGGGCGTCTTGTTCGTCGGCGACGTGATGCTTGGGACGCGCGCCCTCGGCAGTGACTACGACTTCATCAAGATCGACGTCTGGGTCAGGCGCTGGTGGCGGCTTCCGTGGAAGCACACGATTCGAATTGGATTTTTCGGCGGCGCGGCCTTTGGGAACACGCCGTTCTTCTATCTTTATCACATCTCGGATCTCTCGGATTTGATCCCATCGCGTTTCCTCGAAATGCAGCTCGACGCGCGTCCACCGCCCAATCTCTTGGGCACTTCGATCGAAAACAACTACCTCGGCGAGCTGGCGTGGCGGCTCGACGTCGGATACGACGTGCCCGTCTATCAGAACGTGCGGGAACGTGGTCTTCGCGGGGTCAACGTCTATGGGCTCATCGGGCTGATTTCGCTGACAGACCTCAGGAACCAGCGGACTGGCTTCGGCGGGGTCACCGGCTACAGCGGCATCTCTCGCTTCCCGCTCGACCTGACTTTCGACTTTGGATTCCGGTTCGACACGAGGGTCGGGGTTTTCCAGTTCGGTTTCTCGACGATTTTGGGGTTCGTCCGCCTGTGAGATTTGCCGTTGCAGCGTTGGTCTTGTTGGTCGCGGCGGTGGCCTACGGCCAGTCGCAACTCCCCAAGCGTGACCTTGGGGTGGCGTGGTCGCGCGGTGCCGCGAGGGTGTCGTTCTCGGTAAGAGATCTCGCCGACGAACGTGTGCGTCGGGAGCTATCGAGCGGGCTTCGAAAGCGCATCGAAGTCACGGTCAGCGCGCACCTGACCGGTTCGAACTGGAGGATGGGCGTTAGGCAGTTTGGTTGCGACGTGACCCGCGACCTCTGGGAGGATGGCTATCTCGTTCGGATCGGCGATCAAAGCGAGCGGCTCAAAACGCTTGAACAGGTGCTCGACCGGTGTCTGGTCATTGAAGGTCTGTTCGTCGGGGAACCGAACAGCTATGCGCTGCAAAAAGGAAGAGACATCTACTTTGCAGTGAAGGCGGAGTTCAATCCGATCTCGAAGAAACAGTGCAGAGAGCTCATCCGTCCTTCCTCCGGCGGAGATCCCGTTGGGCCGATCAGCGTCAACATCGTCAGGCGCCGAATCTGCAAAGCCGAGCGCAGCATCGCGTTCCGGAGCGAGGTACTGAGGGTGCCCGAATGAACCGATTCGAGCGAAAGATCCTGTTCGCGATCGGCTTGGCGGTGTTTCTGGCGCTTGGTGGAAGCATTTTCCTCGCCCAGGGCGCCCTCCGCGACGTCTACGCGGTCGGGGTGAACGAGCGTTTTGGCGCGGAGCTCGTCCACGGCGTGGAGGCGCGCCGCGGGCAGCTCATGGCGCTTCGCGAGGGTTCGGATCAGGTCGCGGACGCCGTGCTCTGGGCAGTCGAAGCTCAGCTCGCCAGAAGTCGAAGCAACGTGGCGCTCGATCGTCTTCTCGCCGAGCTCCTCGACCGATACGAGGCCGTGCAGAGCATTCGACTCGTCGATGACGCCAATGAGGTCCTGGCCAATGCGGTTCGTGCGCCGGACCCCGTGGGCGGAGCGCTACGCACCACGGTCCGCGATCGGGAGACGCGCAGAATCGAACGCAAGGTCCGAATTGCGGTCGTGGTTTCCGTACCCGAGCGGTACTTCGAGCGGCTGCAAGAAGCCGGCGAGGTTGCCGATGTGTACTCGCGCCTGCAACAGGAAGGCGCTTCCGTTTCAGACGTGTACGCGTGGGTCTTCGGGGTTCTCGCGTTTCTCGTCATCCTCGTGGCGTTCTTGATCGGCGCGATCATTTCGCGCCGCGTCACTCGCCGAGTCGCCGATTTGGCTGATGCGTCTCGGAAAGTCGGCGCCGGCGATCTCACGGTTGCGCTGCCTACCGGAGCAGGAGATGAGATCACCGAGCTCACGAAGGCCTTCAACCAGATGGTTCGCGACCTCCGTGATTCACGCACCCGCATCGAATACCTGCAGCGTATCGGCGCTTGGCAGGATTTCGCTCGTCGCCTCGCCCACGAGATCAAAAACCCACTGACGCCGATCCAGCTCGCGGCGCAGGAAATGTCCGAAACCTACGCGGGCGAAGACGAAGACTATCAAAAAAAGCTGCTTCAGGCGCGGGGAATCATCGAGGAGGAGGTCGCGACGCTCCGTCGGTTGGTCGGCGAATTCAGCGCGTTTGCGAAGCTTCCAAGGGCCGATCTATCCCCGTCCGATTTGTGCGAGCTCATCGAGAGTATCCGGATTTCGATTCCAGCTGTACTCGAGGATCTAGGCGACGGGGCTGCGGCGCCGGTCGAAGTCCAGCTCACTTGTGCAACGAAACCCATCCCCGTGCGTATGGACCCCATGATGCTCAAACGCGGGCTGGACAACATTTTGCGGAACGCGATTCAGGCTGTCTACGAGGCCCATCCAACCGGAGGCGGCCGCGTCCTGGTCCGCGCCTACCAAAGCAAAGGGTCGGGGTTTGTCGAGATTCGCGACAATGGTCCCGGCATTGAAAAAGAGAACTGGGAGCGCGTTTTCGATCCCTACTACACCACCAAGGCCGAGGGCACTGGGCTTGGCTTGGCGATCGTCAAGAAGGTCGTGTTGGAGCACGGGGGCGAAGTGGGG
>JABDJF010000318.1 GCA_013002645.1 Myxococcales bacterium | reverse complement strand
GCTCAGGCCGTATCCGCCGTTGAATCGGTCGGCGATGAGGGTCCTGACTTCCCCGCCGAGCGCCGCGATCACTTCGCTCAGAATCAACGCCGACGTGGTGCCGTCCACGTCGTAGTCGCCAAAGACGACGATGCGCTCCCGGGCGCGAATCGCGCGCGCAATCCGCCGTGAAGCCTGCGCGCGATCGGCCATGTTTTCGGGGGAGCTCAAGCCGCGGAGCGTGGCGTCGAGGAAAGGCGAGGCCTCCTCGACACTGCGGATGCCTCGGTTGAGAAGCACCTGGGCCGCGGTCAGCCCCAACCCAGAGGCCTCGGCAAGCGTGCCGGCCGCCGCTTCGTCGGGGGGCCGCACGCGATACCGGTCCACGAAGCTAGCCTCGGGAACGACTGAAGAGACGCCGATCCATGAGCTCGGTGATCGGTGCCGCGATGAAGATTGAAGACAGCGTACCGATGAGAATGCCGATACCAAGGGCGAACGCGATGTCCTGAATGACTCCCGTGCCCAGGAAGAAGAACGCGGACACCGACAGGAGTGTCGTGAGCGAGGTGACGATCGTTCGTGACAACATTTGCGAGGTGCTGAGATTGATCAGCTCGCGAAGGCTCTTGTCGCGGACGCGCACCATGTTCTCACGGATTCGGTCGAAGACGACGATCGTGTCATTGATGGAATAACCCATGATCGTGAGAAGTGCCGCGACCGTGGTGAGGTTCACTTCCTTTTGGAGAAGGACATAGATGCCGAGCGTGATCAGCGCGTCATGGAACATCGCGATGACGCCACCGGGCGCAAATCGCAGGTCGAAGCGAAACGCCACGTAGAGCATGATGAACGCGATCGCGTACAGCAGAGACTGAATTGCAGCGTCCCGTAGCTGCTCGCCAGCCTTCGGACCGACCCACTCGACCCTAAGCGCATCTGCGGGGGCGCGGTCCCCGAACTGCTCCTGAAGCTGGGTCATGAGCTCGTCGGCAACGCCGACGAGTTGGGCCTCGTAGCGTGGATCGCGGCTACCGGTGAGCGCGTTGATCGAGCGTACGCTCGCGCCGCCGGTCATGAGCGCTTCCTGAAGCTGCTGCTCGTTGACCGGGCCCGAAACGCGAAGCGTAATTTTGTCGCCGCCCGGCGAAACCTTCATCTCCTGCAGGACGTCCGCTCCAAGCGCCGCAGTCACCGACTCCCGAATCTCCTCGACCTGCTCGGCGGGCAAGGACGACACCTCTTGAACGCGGATGATGTACTCGTTGGGAGAGTCTTCGACGCTGATTACATCGGGCCGCGCGTAACCTGAATCTTCGAGAGCTTTCCGGACTTCGGCGGAGGTCGTATCACCCTTGAAGAGCAGCTGAACCTCGGTGCCGCCGGCAAAGTCGATTCCGTAGTTGGGCCCGGGATAAAAGAGTGAGACCAAGCTCAGCGTCGCCATGATACCGAGGACGGTGATGACCGGGCCACGGTACTTCATGAAGTCGATATAGGTGCCGGGTTTGATGAACTCCATGTCAGCCCACCCGCAGTCGCTGCACGCGCATGCCGCGCACGAGCCAGTCGAAGAGCACCTTCGAACAGAACGTGCCGGTGAAGAGCGAGGTGCCAATGCCGATCAGAAGCATCGTGGCGAAGCCCTTGATCGGCCCGGTGCCAAACTGCCAAAGGACGACGCCGGCAATGGCGGTCGTCAGCTGACTGTCGAAGACCGACGAGTACGCCCGGGCGTAGCCCTGCTCCACCGCGGAGCGTGGCGACTTCCCGAGCCTCAGCTCTTCACGGATTCGCTCGGTGATGAGCACGTTCGCGTCTACGGCCATGCCCACGGTGAGCGCGATGGCTGCTACCCCAGGCAGCGTAAGCGTCGCCCCAATGCCGGACATGACGCCGAGGAGAAGCTGCAAGTTCAACAAGACCATGGCGTCCGCGACTAGGCCGGCGACCTGATAGTACAGAGCCATGAACACCACGACGAGGATGACCCCGACAAGTGCGGCGAAAGCGCCCCTCCGGACGGAGTCCTGACCGAGCGTAGGGCCGATGAGCTGCTCGTTGGCAGGCCGAAGCGGCGCTGGGAGCGCGCCGGCCTGGAGCACGACGACCAAGTCTTTGGCCTCTTGCAAAAGCTCGTTGCGGTCGAGGTAGGCGCCGAGCGTGATCCGGCCTCGGGCGCCGATCTGACCCTGGATCACCGGCGCGGACTCCACGCGGTCATCGAGAACGATCGCCATGCGCTTGCCAATGCTACGGCCGGTGAGGTCGGCCATGCGCGAAGCGCCGCGCGTGTTCATCGTGAAGTCGACTTCGGGGCTGCCGCTCTGAGGGTCGAAGCCCACAGCCGCGTCATCGAGATCTTCACCGGTCGCATCCGCGACTCGGTACATGTAATAGGTGCGCCATCCTTCGCCGCCTCGCTCCGGGTCGGGCTCTTGCCGGCCGATGGAAAGCTCGTGGTCGTCGGGCACGGGAAGCGTTGCGATGTATGCGCGAAGGCGATCCCGCGCATCCTCACCGAAGGCCTCGGCAAAGGTCTGAGCGCCCTGATTGAGGTAGACGCCCTCGGGTGGCGTGGTGAAGAGGGACCGCGAGTCGGATTCGTCATCGACGATCTTGAACTGCAGCTGCGCAGTTCGGCTGATGATTGACTTGATGCGTTCGAACGAGCTCTCCTGCGCGCCGGGTATCTCGATGATGATGTCGCCATCATTGGGCCGTGCAATGACCGTCGGCTCGAGGACGCCCATGCTGTCGATACGGTTGGTGATGGTGCGTTCGGATTGACGGACCGCCGTTTCTCTCATGTTGGCGAGCTGCTCTTCGCGCATGTGAAGGTCGACCACCAAGTCACCAACGCCGCTCGCCACCCGGAGGTCCCGGAAATAGTCTTTCACCCAGGTCTTGGACAGCTTGCCTGCGTCTTCTTGATTCGAAAACGTGATTCGAATCGCGCGAACCGCACCGCCGTCTTTGTCGACTCGCTCGACTTT
This sequence comes from Myxococcales bacterium, assembly GCA_013002645.1. Lineage (GTDB taxonomy): Bacteria > Myxococcota_A > Polyangia > Polyangiales > Houyiibacteriaceae > SG8-38. The sequence continues at coordinate 1,870 of JABDJF010000318.1, read as the reverse complement.
GCATCGCTGTCGGATTTCGTCGAGCTTGGGTCGGTCGATCTCATCGACTTCCTCTTCAGGGACGACACCGATCAAAACGCCGCACTGCCGCTGGACTTGCTCGGCGATTCGGTCTCGACGGTCGCGAATGTATTCATCGACCTCGACTTCGTACATCAGTCGCAGCCCGCCCTTGATGTCGAGGCCGGGGTTGATCTGATTGTCGAACGTCTCTTTGACGATGTCCGGGCAGGGCAACCACCGATCGACGCTCGGCCAAAGGGCAAGGAAGCCCAAAACGGACGAGCCGACAACGATTGCCAAACGAAAATACCAGCCTCGATCCATGATCCTCGCCTGTGCGTTCAGCTTTTCTGTTCGGGGGGTTGATCCAACCCGGCAACGTGAGACCGCAGCACCTTGATTCGCGTGCGTTCCGCGATCTCGATCGTCACATCGCGGTCGTCGAGCGCCGTGATCTCGCCGCGGACGCCGCCGTTGGTTCGAACGATGTCACCCTTCTTGAGCGCGCCCATCATTGCGTCGTGCTGCTTGGCTCGCTTTTGCTGTGGGCGAATCATCAGGAAGTAGAGGACCGCAAACATCAATAGGAGAAAACCGATTTGCTCGGTTCCACCACCGCCACAGCCCATCGGCCCTGGCGCGGGTCCGCCGCCACCAGTTGGAGCCACGGGGACTGGACCACCGCTGGGGTCGGGCTGAAGCAAAATGTGAAATAAAGAGTAGAGCACCACTAACCCTCAATGCGCGTCGAGCCCGGATGCACGCTGCTATCCCGGCGCCTCGAGCGCCGGCGTTTCTACTCCATGCCCCCAACCAGGTCAACTCACCGGAATTGCGGATTTATGCTACAAACGCGCGACTCCCGATTGGTGGGGGTGTAAGGAGCAGCAATGGTGGACAAAGTGGACAAGATCTGGCTCGACGGGAAGCTCATTCCTTGGGACCAGGCGAACGTCCACGTATTGACGCACACGCTGCATTACGGGCTGGGCGTCTTCGAGGGCATTCGCTGTTACAAGCTCGGAGACGGGCGCAGCGCGATCTTTCGTCTGGAAGAACACATTCGACGACTGTTCGATTCAGCCCACATCTGCATGCTTCCGATGCCCTACAGCCAACAGGAGCTCGTCGAGGCCTGCCTCGAAACGGTCCGAGTCAATGGACTCGACGAATGCTACTTGCGGCCGATTGCCTTCATGGGCGACGGAGAGATGGGGCTCGGCGCAAAGTCCAATGCCACCAGGGTGTCGATCGTCGCCTGGCGCTGGGGCGCATACCTCGGGGAAGAAGGCCTTCGCAAAGGCATTCGAGCGAAGGTGAGCTCGTTTCAACGCGCTGGAGTCAACACCCTGATGTCAAAGGGCAAGATCAACGGCCACTACGTCAACTCGATCCTCGCCAAGCGCGAGGTGCAGGCCATCGGCTACGACGAAGCGATCATGCTCGATACGCAGGGCTACGTCTCTGAAGCATCCGGCGAAAACATATTCGTGGTCCGCGACGGCGAGATCGCCACGCCTCCGATGGGAGTCTCCATCCTCGCCGGCATCACCCGCAACTCGGTCATGCGCGTCATGCGCGACCTCGGGCTCACCGTCCACGAGCGGCTGATTTCGCGCGATGAGCTGTACATCGCGGACGAGGTGTTCATGGTCGGCACCGCCGCGGAGGTCACCCCGGTGCGCGAGCTCGATGACCGAAGCATCGGCATCGGCTCACGTGGGCCTATCACCGAAATGGTTCAGAGCGCCTACTTCGACGCGGTGCGCGGCGTGAAGGTGCCGGACGAGAGCTGGTTGGCGATCGTTTAGACGGGGCGCGGAAAAAAGCGCGACGCGGGAGTTCAGCGGATGGGGCGGCTTAGGCG
>JABDJF010000292.1 GCA_013002645.1 Myxococcales bacterium | reverse complement strand
GGGTGAAACGGATCGAGCTTCTTCACCATGGCGGCGATGTCGTTCACAGCCTTCCAGATGGCGGGATTGTCGCCTTCGCCGTAGCCTTCCATCTCGTTGCCAATGCCCCATAGGAGGACCGCCGGATGATCCTTGTAGCGCAGCACGGTCTGGCGGGCCGCTTCCAGCTGCTTGCGCACCTGGGTCTCGTCGCCGTAGTCGAACCCGTGGCGCTCGTGGCCCAGCCAAATGCCTACCGTCACCGACAGGCCGAGGGCGTGCGCCGCGTCGAGGCGCGCGCCGATATCATCGGCCCCCCAGGTCCGCGCCGAGTTCGCGCCCGCGGCCGCCAGCTGCTCGAGCGAACCCTCGCCTCCCGCGCCGCGGATGAAGTACGGTTCACCGCCACGGAACAGCTGCCAGCCCTGCTGCGTTTGACGCAGCTCCACCGGGATGGCCTTCGCCGAGACGGATATTGGCCACAGCACCACGAACGCGAATGACAACAGAAGCGCTTGGGTGGTTGTGTGCGGCATTTGCATCTCCTCAGCCGGTGTTCTTGAGACCCGCCGCGATGCCGTTGACCGTGGCCAGAAGCGCGTCCTGAAGCTGTGCGTCGTCGGCGCTTCGCTGACGGCGTAGCAGCTCCGCTTGTACCAAATTGATGGGGTCTAGGTAAGCACGACGAAGCAGAAGGGAGCGCTGAAGCGTGGGATCGGCTTCGAGCAGCTCGTCTTGGTCCAAGACCTCGAGCAAAACGGACCTCATTTGTTGGAGTCGCGCCCGCAGTCCCTGACCCACCTCGGCGAGCTCCGTCGGCGTGAGCAAGGCGTCGTACCGCGCGGCGATCCGCTCGTCGGCCTTGGCGAGCGCGAGCTCCAAGAGTGAGAGCGTCGATTGGAAGAAGGGCCAGTTCGCGGCCATGTCACGGAGCTCGGCAAGCCCGCCGTCGTCGATGGCTTGCTGGACTGCCGACTCGATGCCGAGCCATGCGGGAAGAAGCAGCCGGGTCTGGGTCCATGCGAAGATCCAGGGGATCGCACGCAGGCCCGACAGCCCGTCGCCAGACTTGCGACGGGCCGGGCGCGACCCGATCTGTAGCGAACCGAGCTCGATCCCAGGCGTTGCCGCACGAAAATAAGGGACGAATCGACTCGCGCGCGTCACCTCGCGGTAGGCCGTCATCGCCGTCGCCGCCAGCGCGTCCATTCGAGTGCGATAGGCAGGGCTCGGCGCCGCCGGCGGAGTGAGTGTCGCCTCCAACGTCGCCGTCGAGTAGAGCTCGAGACTGCGCACAGCGATATCGGGCGTCCCAAACTTCCACTGGATCATCTCTCCCTGCTCGGTGACTCGCAGGGTTCCGTCAATCGATCCAGCGGGCTGAGACCGGATGGCGATGTGGGTCGGCCCGCCGCCGCGTCCAATGCTCCCTCCGCGCCCGTGAAACAGCGTGAGATGGATGGCCTTCGCGCCACAGAGCTCGACCAGGCGTTCCTGCGCTTGGTAAAGCTCCCAGGCCGCGGCGAGCCGCCCGCCATCCTTGGACGAGTCGGAGTAGCCGATCATGACCTCGAGCTTTCCGCCAATTCGAGCGCGGTACCAGGGCAGCTCGAGCAGGTTCGCCATGACTTCTCGCGACGCCTGAAGGTCCGAAATGGTCTCGAAAAGCGGAACGACGCGCAGCGGCTTGGCGATTCCGGCTTCCTTTTGCAAAAGCTCGACGGCCAGCACGTCACTTGGCTGACGGGCCATCGAAATCACGTAGGCGCCGAGCGAGTCACGGGGCAGGGTGGCGAGCATGCGGAAGGTGTCGAGGACCTCCTGCACCTGATTCGAAGCGGGCATGTCCCCGGGAATCAGGGGTCGCTTCGAACCGAGCTCGGCGATGAGAAATTTCTGGCGCTCCGCCTCGTCCCAGTCGCTGTACGCGCCAAGCTCCAGATGGCGAGTGAGCTCGTCGAGGACTTCCGTGTGGCGGTCTGCCTCCTGGCGAATGTCCAGCCGCACCATGTGAGAGCCGAAGCAGTGGACCCGGCGAATCAGATCGAGAAGTCGGCCCTCTGCGACGACCTTCTGTCCGGTCTCTTCGAGAGAGCTGCGCGTCAGCATGAGCGCATCGATCAACGAATGCGTAGACGGGACAGACCAATCGTACTGTGGTGGCGCGTCGCTGCCCGATTGCAGGCGCTCGAGCTCGTCCTCGATGCGGCGAAGCTCTTCGGCGAGCACCGAGCGTTCCCCGCGGAGGAGTGCGCGGTAAGGCTCCCGGTCGGTGCCCGCCCGTTCCCGAAGCGCATCGCTCGCCCTGTTCATCGAGAGCTCTTGGCAAAGAGCATCGACCTCGTCGTGGAGGAGCTTGGCCGCGGTCCAACGGCATAGAAAGACCGCCTCGCGGGTCACCTCCGCCGTGACGTTGGGGTTCCCGTCGCGGTCTCCGCCCATCCAAGAGCCAAACCGAACGGGGCGGGCGTCGATGGCTAGGCCTCGCCCGGTCTGCGCCCGGAGCGCAGCGTCGAAACGCCGCAGGAAGCGCGGCACCGCGTGCCAGAGTGACTGCTCCAAGACCGCGAGCCCGCCGCGCACTTCATCGGTGGGCGTGGGGCGGCTTCGATGTAGCTCGTCGGTATGCCAGACGGTCGAGATCTCGCGTCGAAGCTGCGACCGTATTGCGTCCTGCTCGTCCGGGGTGAGGTCCTTTCGATCGCCGTCGCGAAGCGAATCCGCAATCCGGTTGTATCGCTGAAGGAGCGTGCGCCGAACCACCTGCGTCGGATGGGCGGTGAGCACGAACTCGACATCCTGTGTGCTCGCAACTTCGTGCACGCGCGCCGGGTCGATGCCCGCGGCGATCATCCTCTCCATCGCGTCGCTGCATGAATCAACACGCAGTGCAACGACCTCGCCGCGCGCCGCGCGCATCTGAGCCGTTCGCCTCTCGCGCACCTTGTGCCGCTGCTCCGCGGTATTGGCCAGCGTGAGGAAAAGAGAGAAGGCCCGAACGACTTCGCCCACAATCTCGGGCGGGAGCGCCTCGACAATTGCGTAGAGCTCCGCGAGGGCCGGGTCTCGATCACTGGCATGGGGTTCCCGCAGCGCCTTGCCCTGCTTCCGGATGCGCTCGACTGTCTCGTAGACCTCCGGCCCTGCCTGCTGCCTGAGGACCTCCCCGAGGAGGTCGCCGAGAACGCGGACGTCTACGCGGAGCGCCTCGTCGAGCTCAGCGGGCGGATTAGTCGAGTTGGAGCCGGCCATCGCCTGTCTATAGTGCCCCCACGCCCATGCTGCTCTCGAATGCCGGGTAACCGGCCTCGCGTCGGGTCTTTTTTCGGAGTGGAAACATAGCCAAGTGCCCGATGTGAGAGGATTCTCGCTCCTCGAGGCAGGGCAACGCTTCGGTCGTGTTAGGCTTGCGTGCCGGCGTATCCGCTGCGCCCAGCTGGAGAGAATTGTGTCAAGAGCGTCCAACGAAGAGTTTGCCGTGAGCTCCCGGTCGAGCGCTGCCGCGGGTCTCAGACGCTCGGGCTATCAAGTGCCAGGGTTTCCGGGGCTCCTCGGCGTGGATTTCTCGCAGATGTCGCGCGCGGACAAGGTCGAGCTGCTCTGGACCATCCTGCGGCAGAAGATCCATGGCATCTCGTTTAGCCCATACATCGAGGGACAGCGTCCAGGGATGGAGATCGGCGAGGATCAGATCCGCCAGCGGCTGAGCATCATTGAGCCCTACACGCGGTGGATCCGGAGCTTCTCCTGCCGGGAGGGCAACCAGCAAACGCCCCGCATCGCGCATGAAAACGGTTTGAAAACGATGGTTGGCGTCAGCTTGTCGGAGGAGCTCGACTTGAACGAAATCGAGCTGCGCAATGGCATCGAGGTCGCCCGCGCAGGGCATGCGGACATCCTCGCGGTCGGTAACGAAGTCATGCTGCGCGAAGACCTCAGCGAGGATCAACTGATCGATTACATCGAGCGAGCGAGGGCCGCCGTCCCGGGCGTCCCGGTGGGCACCGTCGATGCCTATTTCCTGTTCGAGAACCATCCCCGCGTGGCCGCGGCCTGCGATACGCTGCTGGTCAATTGCTATCCCTTTTGGGAAAGTTGTCCCGCCGAGTATGCACTGCTCTACATGAAGGAAATGTATCGGCGGGCGCAGTACGTTGCGAATGGGAAACGAGTCATCATCAGCGAGACCGGCTGGCCGAGCGTCGGGTCTCCGTTTGGTGCGGCGCTACCCTCGTATGACCACGCGCTGGAGTACTTCATTCGAACCTACCAGTGGGCGCACGAAGAGGGCGTCGAGATCTTCTATTTCTCTTCGTTCGACGAGGCCTGGAAAGTCGGCGATGAGGGCGATGTCGGCGCCTACTGGGGGCTGTGGGACAAAGATGGCGAGCCGAAATTCGTTTAGCCTGAGCGCGATCCTGTGTCTCGTGATCTCGGCCGCCTTGCCCCTTGCGCCGTCTGCAGCCGAGGCCAAGCGCTCCAGCCACGACCCAGGACGCAGCGAGTATCGCGCCCCCCAGGCGAAGCAAGCGCCCAAGGTCGACGGGGTCGCGGACGAGGCCATCTGGCAGCGGGCGCGCTGGCAGGAAATGAAGCACCGGTGGCTCGGCCCCGAGTACTCGGCCGACGATTTCCGCGGTCGCTTCAAAGTGGTCTGGACGCCCGAGAAAATCTACGTGCTCGCCGAAATGGTCGACGACATTTTGATCGACAGCCACCGGGACCCGCTCGTCCAGTACTGGGATGACGACTGCCTCGAGATCTTCTTGGATGAGGACTTCTCAGGCGGCAATCACCAGTACAACCACAATGCGTTTGCCTATCACATGTCGCTCGACAACCAGGCGATCGACATCGGCACCGATAAGTTGCCGCAGAGCTACTCCCACCACGTGCAGAGCCGTTGGCGGCAGCACGGCAACAAAGTCGTCTGGGAGCTTGCGATCGATGTCTACACGGACGCCTACGTAGACGGGTCCGACAAGAACGTGCCGGTCAAGCTATCCGCTGGAAAAGTGATGGGCCTGATGCTCGCCTGGTGTGACAACGACGGCAGCGAGCTGCGCGAGAACTTCATCGGCTCCGAATCCGCGCCAGGCGATCACAAAGACCGCGGCTGGATCGACGCCGGGCTCTTTGGCTCGCTGCTGCTAGTCGAGTGAAGGGCAGGGCGCCGAAGACCATTACTGCAATTCGAGGTTCGCGTCTGGGCGTTCCTGAATCAGCTTCTTGGGCGTTCGATCGACGTTGAACAGGCCCCAATGTTTTTCGGCACCGAGCGGAGCATTCGGGTCGCCTTTCCACGGCTCGTCGAACGCCTCAAAAAAGAACACGGTCGTGTTCGTGGCGCGCGCCCATTGTTCTAGATCGACATAGTGGCGCGCCTGACTCTCCTCATTGGCGCGCTCGCCAAACTCTTCGGCGACGGTCGCCCAACCCGCTTCCAAAACGGCGATGGGCTTGTCGGGCAGGGCGGCGCGCACGCCGTCGATATTCTCGATCGTGTACGCAAGCGCCTCGTCGATGGTCTTTCCTTCCCACTCGGGATAGGTGTGAACGCCAACGAAATCCAACTCGGCCGCAAGCCCGGCGCCGTCACGTATCCACCATGCGTAGTTCTCGGCTACGGTGATCGGCTGGTCGATGGCGGACTTCACGAGCCGAACGTAGGCGATCACTTTCTTCACCGGCACCATGTGATCGTTCCAATCGACGAGCGCTTCATTGCCGACGTTGACGGCAACCACGATGTCTTCGAACTCCTGCGCAAGCTTGATCCCGCGGCGTAGCTCACCGGCATTTCTCCAGGTGTTCGCGGCCAACTCACTTTCCGGTATCGGCTCATTCAACCAGGAACAGCCCTCATGATTGCTGAACTCCGCTTCCAGCCAGATTCCCAGCAAGACTTTGATGGGGAGCTGGTGCTGCCGAATCAGCTTGAGGGTGAGCGCGGAGTTTTCGCCCGAATCGTAGAGGCGGACCAAATTGAAATCGTGCGCGACGAGAATCCTGAGGTCTTCGAGAATCTCATCGGCGCTCGGGTTCACGGCGCCGTAGCCGCGATCCGGGTGCTGGCCTTCCCGAAACCCCGAGTAGGCAACCGCCATGACTTCGCCGGAGAGCAAGGCCTTTGGCG
>JABDJF010000285.1 GCA_013002645.1 Myxococcales bacterium | reverse complement strand
CGACCGTGGGCCCTTCGAACATGCCCGTGCGCGGCACCTTCCTGCCGAAGAGCGCACGAAAGAAAATCGGAAACTCGATCACGACGGTGAGCCCAGCCAAGATCAGCGCGCCTCGGAGCGCAATCCGGCCCGCTTGCTGGTCCTGCGGCATCCACAGAATGTAGCCCACGACGAAAAGGGCGGTCGCAGCGAAGCCGGCGAGCGACATGACGAGAAACTGGCCCCGCGTGTTCCGCTCGGCGTCGTAGCTGAACAGGAACGGCGAGATCAGCCGCTTCGCGGGAACGTACACGCTCTGGGTCAAGTGCGCGCCGATGAGGTGCGCCCACTCGTGCAGGTTGTAAGCGCAAATCGCCGCGCCGACCCCTGCGCCGATCGACAGCGCCGCCGCGAGCGAGCTGCCGGCTTCGGCCGACGAGCTCAGCCACCAGAGCAGAGCGGTGCCGAGGAGAATCGTCAGGTCGCGAATGGCGAAGCGCCGGAACATGTAAGTCCCTTAACCCCGAGGCTCGTCCCGTCAAGCGGGGCTACGACCCCTGCAGTAGCTGCCGGCTGATGATGATGCGCTGGACGTCGGAAGTGCCCTCGTAGATTTGGGCCACGCGAACGTCGCGGTAGATTTTTTCGACGGGCAGCTCGCGGGAGTACCCGTACCCGCCAAAGATTTGAATCGCATCGGAGCAGATGCGTTCGGCCGCCTCCGAGGCAAAAAGCTTTGCCATGCAGGCTTCCTTCAGACAGGGACGGCCCGCGTCGCGAAGCGCCGCAGCCTCGAGCACCATCGTCGTGGCGGCGTGGAGCTGGGTCGCCATGTCGGCGAGGCGAAAGGCGACGGCTTGGTGATTCGCGATCGTCGTGCCGAACGCGGTTCGCTCCTTGGCATAGCCGATCGCCTGGTCCAACGCGGCCCGCGCCATGCCGACGCACTGGGCGGCGATGCCGATCCGTCCGGCTTCCAAGTTGGCCAAGGCGATTCGGTACCCGTCTCCTTCGTTGCCGATCAAATGGTCGGCTGTGACGAGCGAAGCGTCGAAGCTCAACGCCGCGGTGTCCGAAGCTTCTTGCCCCATCTTGTGCTCCAAGGACGCAACTTTCATCCCTTGGGTCCCCGCGGGCACCAGAAACGCCGAGATGCCCCGCTTGCCGGCGGAAGGGTCGGTCACCGCGAAGACGATCACCGCGCCCGCGATTTGCCCCGACGTGATGAATTGTTTGGTGCCCGTGATCGAATAGCCATCCTTGGTTCGAATCGCACGCGTCTGAAGGTTGGACGCATCGGAACCGGCCTGTGGCTCGGTCAGGGCGAAGGCGCCGATCATCTCTCCGGCTGCCAGAGGCTTGAGGTACCGCGCCCGAAGTGCTTCGCTCGCCGCGGACTGTAGGATCGCGCAAACCGGCGCGTTGTTGACGCTCATGATCGTGGAGACCGCGCCATCGCCCGCTGCGATTTCGATCAGCGCCAGTGCGTACGACACGTAGTCGAGCCCTGCACCACCGTAGGCCTCGGGCACGGTCATCCCCATGAAACCAAGCGCGCCCATCTCGCGAAGCGCCTCGATATCGACGGCTCCAGCGGCTTCCCACCTTCGGCTGCTCGGCGCCAGACGCTCTTCGGCGAAGCGCGCCGCCGACTCGCGAATCATTTCTTGCTGCTCGGTGAGGACCATCTGCACTCCGGGGATAGAACAGCCTGCGTCGCCGCGCTAGTCCCTCAAAGACTCTCGTAGTACGCGCGGGCTTCCTCGGCGGTTCGTCGCAGGCCTTCTTTGGTATCGACCAGGGGCCTGTAGCCCAGGTCCTGCTTGGCCTTGTCGATCGAGAAGTAGTGGTCGATGTCGCAAAGCTTGACGTTGGCTTCCGTGAAGAGGGGCTTCGGACCGCCCAGCGCTTGATAGATCCGCTCCATCGCGACGCCCATCGCGCGGGCAACGCCGTCTGGCACCCGCACCAAGCGGGTTTGTAGGCCCATGTTCTTCACCAGCTCGATGCTGAACTGACCCGCGTTGGTCGGTGTCTCATCGCTCATGAAATACGCCTCGCCGCAAACCGGAGAGCCTTCGAACAGCCGTTCGGCCGCTCGCATCTCCGCGTCGACGAGGCTGTCGATGTAGACGTAGTCGAGGCGCGCGCCGCCGTCGCCAAAGACCACCAGCGGCACCCCCATTCGGAGCGCGCGGACGAGCCGCCCGTAGGTCAGGCGTTCGCCGGGGCCGTAGATGCCGCCCGGACGAATTGCGCACGTCAAAAGCCCGTCGCTTCCGTTCGCATCGAGCACCGCCCGTTCGCCGGCGATCTTGGTGCGCGTGTAGAGGTCGCGAGCGGTGCTGTAGGGAGCCGACTCATCGCGCCCAGCGGCGTCCGCGCAGAAGGTGACGACGATGGAGCTGGTGTGCACCAAGCGCCGTACGCCGTTTTTTTGCGCGGCTCGAATCACGTTTCGCGTGCCGCCGACGTTGATGGCTTCGACGGTCCTCGCGACCGAACGCCGCGCGTGGGTCAATGCCTCGATCACCGCCGCGGTGTGGAACACCGTGTCCACGTCTTTTGACGCCGCCAGCAGATCCGAATGACTTCGCACATCGCCCTGGAACCAGCGCACGCCATCCCGAGAACAGGGCGCGGGCGCGGTGTCGAGCACGTTAACTGGGCACCCTTTGGCG
>JABDJF010000279.1 GCA_013002645.1 Myxococcales bacterium | reverse complement strand
ACGCAGGTACGTGTGAAACTCACCGGCAACTTCTGCGCCGGTGAAGTTGCCTCCAACGATCACGAAATGCAGACAGGTCCGTCGGCGCCGCGGATCATCGATCGCGTTCGCCTCTTCGATCAGCTGGATTGCTCGATCCCGCAACAGAGTCGCATCGGCCAGGCCCTTGACCTCAAAGCCGAACTCGTGGAGGCCGGGTAGCGCAGGCATGCGAGTCGCGCTGCCGACTGCAATCACCAGTTGATCGTAGCGTGAAGCCTGGAGCTGGCCGTTTCCGCGAAGCGCGTAGCGCACAGTCTGCTCGCGACAGTCGACAGCCGTCACCTGCGCCATCTTGAACTGCGTCCGTCGGATGAACGAACGCACCGGAACGACGACATGGTTCGGCTGGAGACTTCCGGTCCCGGCCTCGACCAGCAATGGGTAGAAGACGGAGTAGTTATTGCGGTCCAGCAGCAAGACCTCGGTCTCGGGAGACCTCCGCTCGAGCTCCTGTGCGCAGTAGGCTCCGCCGAATCCGGCACCTAGAATGACGACACGACGCTTCATGGGCTGTCGGTCGAAGACTGCTTCGTGGTCCAGAGCAGTACCAAATAGCCTGACATCCCGGCGAGTAGGGACCCTGAGATCACGCCGATGCGCACGGCAGCTACGTTGTCCACGCCGTCAAAAGCCAGGGTTCCGATGAACAGGCTCATGGTGAATCCGACTCCCGAGAGCAACGCGACGCCGTAGACCTGCGCCCACCCGGCGTTCGCCGGTCGATCGGCAATCCGTAGCATTACAGCAAGCCACGCCGCGAGAAACACTCCGAGCTGTTTTCCGACAAACAAACCGAGCGCAATTCCCAGTGTCAAAGGCTGGAACAGATCCTGCCATTGAAGGCCCCGGAGCGGGACACCGGCATTGGCAAAGGCGAAGATCGGCATGATCATGAAGGCGACCCAGGGATGCAGCGCGTGCTCGAGTCGCATCAGAGGCGAGGCCGCTACCGGCCCCTCGGTTCGCAGCGGGATCGCCATCGCCAGCGCAACACCGGCGAGGGTCGCGTGCACCCCGGACTTCAGGACGCAGACCCACATGACGATACCGACCAGTGCGTACGGTATGTAGCCGGTCACTCCCTTGCGGTTCAAGACGAACAGTCCGATTCCGCAGGCAGCGGCGAGCGCGATAGAGATCCAGGAGAGATTCGCGGTGTAGAACAGCGCGATGATCACAATCGCTGCCAGATCATCCACGATGGCGATCGCGGTCAACAGCACCTTGAGCGACAGCGGAACGCGCGGACCGAGCAGGGATAGAATCCCCAGAGCGAATGCGATGTCAGTGGCCGCCGGGATCGCCCAACCCTTCAGGTTTTCCGGCTGCCCGTAATTCAGTAAGACGAAGACGGCAGCGGGGGCGATCAATCCCCCCAACGCCGCCGCCAGCGGTAGCGCGGCCTTGGCCCGGCTCGACAGCTCGCCGAGGAGGACCTCACGCTTGATTTCGAGTCCGACCAGGAGAAAGAAGATCGCCATCAGGCCGTCGTTGATCCACAACAGGAGCGGCTTCTTCAGGCCGAACTCACCGAGGGTGATCGCCAGCGGCATCGACAGCAGCCGATCGTAGAGCCAGGCCAGCGGGGAGTTGTCGAGCACCAGGGCGGCCACCGCGGCCGCCATGAGCACGAGACCCCCCGCTGATTCCAGGCGTATGAATTTACGGATCGGCATCTCGACGTCTGTTCCTTAAGCTGCTTCTTGCGCGACAGCGGCCATGACCGGTGCTCGGGTCTCGTAGCGCAGCAGGCAGCCGACACAGCCCAGCTCGACCAGTTCCTCGCTATGCTGCACGACCTCGACCGGCACATCCTGCTGCAGGGCCAGCTTGACGAGTTCTTCGCGTCTTTCGGCGTGGGTCTCGTCGCGGTCGGCGAGGATGATCAGTTGATCGGCCTGCCCTCGTTCGAGCGCTTCGCGACTCTCGCCGTAACCACAGACCGCAAGCCCTCCTCGACGCAGTTCCCGTTGGAGCAGGTGCACCGATGCGACCGATTCCCGCTCCTCGTGCTCGATGAAACTGGACAGCGTGGAGACGACGATGTCCGAGGACCGGTCGCGTGCCGCGGCTGGAATCACATCGACGAGCTTGTTGGCCAGTCTCTTGGGCAACGACTTGCGTACCTGGGCCAGTACGCGCGGGTTCCCCGCCAGCATCAGGTGGGTGTGCCCTCCCGAGGCGAGAATCCGTTCGACCAGAGCGATCTTCTCCTTGATGAACCGCTCGTTGCGGTCGCGGCGGTGATTCTGGTAGTGCAGCTTCGTCCACTCCCGTCCGACCCGCTTGCGTAGCTCGGGACGACGGGCCCAGATCTCCTGGGTCACGCTGCCCAGGCTGACTTCCATCACTCTCGCCGAATCCTCGTTACAGACCATCAAGACGTAGCGGTGATAGTTGTCCTTCAATTCGATCAGCGGAAACACCGCCGGCGTGGACTCCACCACCAGTCGCGTCGGCAAGGTTGCCTCGAACTCCATCACGACGAACAGCGGGCTGGACCCGGAGCGGGCAAACACGGCTACGGAACGGGTGGACTCGTCCAGCTTCCACGGCACGTGGTGATCGATCCGATCGATCGTGCGATCCAACGCCGCCCGCTGATCCGGGGTGACGGCCTTGCGGGCGGCCAGGATCTGCTCGCGAACGATTCTCGAACCATCCGGGTCCTCGAGGTCCAGGAAATAGCTGACAATCGGGCTTTCAGTCTCATCCAGCTCGATCAGTGTCCGGAGCTGGTTTTGCAATTGACGGATTTCCATGGCGCGTTCTCCTATTCGTTTTCGTTCGTGACTCGAGCTAACACCGTCAAGGTATGGGGAGGCTGACAATTCGACAAATAGAAAGTTTAGTAGTAATAATTCGGTTTGAACGAATTATGGAGAACGCCCCCATGGATTGGCTCAATTACCACCACTTGCTGTACTTCTGGACCGTCGCGCACGAGGGCAGCATTGTCCGGGCGGCGAAGGTCCTGCGATTGGCCTCACCGACCGTGCATGCTCAGATCCGTACGCTCGAGCAGAACCTCGGACAGACGCTGCTGGTGCGGCGCGGCCGAGGGCTCAAGGTCACCGAGGCAGGTCAGGTCGTGCTGGGCTACGCCGACGAGATCTTCTCGCTGGGCCGCGAACTGGTAACGGCCGTCAAGCAACAACAGCCGGCCGCGGACCGTCCGCTTCGTTTCAACGTCGGCGTCGTGGACTCGGTCCCCAAACTCGTGGCCAAGGAGCTACTCAAGCCGGCTCTTCATCTGGACCCGCCCGCGCATCTCGTCGTCCGCGAGGGCAAGCTCGATCAGCTCGTCGCGGAGTTGGCACCCCACCGGCTGGACATGGTGCTGGCCGCCCATCCCTACAACGCACCTTCGACCATTCGCATCTTCCATCATCGCCTCGGTGAGTGTGGCGTGACCTTCTTTGCCCGGGGACCGCTCTCGGCAAAGTTGAAGAAGAAATTCCCTCAGTCGCTCGACGGTGCCCCGGCCCTGCTACCAACCGAGAACACCGCGATGCGCAGCTCGCTCGAGTCCTGGTTCGAAAGCGTCGGCGTCCGACCGCGCGTCCTGGCCGAATTCGAGGACAGCGCGTTGCTCAAGGTGTTCGGCAGCGACGAGACGGGATTCTTCGCGATGCCTAGCATCGGGGTCGATGCCCTGGCGCGCAGCCATTCGGTGCGCGTGATCGGCGCAACCGAGGATTGCCGGGAACGGTTCTTCGCGCTCAGCGCCGAGCGCCGATTGAAGCATCCAGCGGTGATCGCGATCAGCCAGACCGCGCGCAACGACCTGTTCGGCGGCACGGGATGAGCACCGTGTCGACTGGGCGTGAGCGGTGCAGGCTCGCGCGTGGTGTGCGAACACGTCGGTTCGAATGCGGTTCTTCCGAGTCCAACCGTGGCTCTACGCAAAGTCTACGCAACGCCATGGAATTCCTGGACGCTGGTGGAAGCCATGGACACAAAAAAAGGGCAACGTTTCAAAAAAGCTTGAAACGACGCCCCCGAAAATCACGCTCATAATCCGCTTCCATGAGAAGGCACCCACCTGTCAAGACCGATCTGTTCTTTCTCTTTGCCTTCATCCTGATTCGCCACCCTTCCATTCGCACTCTTGGTGAGCCCTCTATTCGTGGAGCTCGGTGCAGTCTGGGGTCCGTTCTTAGTCAGGACGCTGCAATCTGAGCCCCGGCCTCGAGGGCCTGCGGATTTTGCGCAGTCGTCCGGACTGGGCTTATCGGAATGTTGGCAAGCTAAAACACGCATCGTTGTCGC
>JABDJF010000253.1 GCA_013002645.1 Myxococcales bacterium | reverse complement strand
CTGTGGACCCATGGCCAAGATGAACGGTGCCAACAAGTCGCCGAGTGGTGTTCCCTCGAGATCGTCGAGGCGCAGCACAGGCTCGGCGCTCGATAGGGCGTCGAAAAAGGGCTGAAATGCACCTGGCACAAATCCTTCTTCGCCGAATGCTTTGTCGAAGCGCGCACGGAGGGTTCCGTCGTTTGCGAGCGCCTCTTGTCGTTGCCTCTGTGTCTTTGGCGAGGGAAGCAGACGGCTGACGCTTTGGTAGCTACGCAGCTCCCCATCGGCGACCAAGCCCGAGAGAGTCTGCGCAACCGAATCGTTGGCTTGGAGCGCCTCTTCGATCGAGTCGCCTAGAACCACCACAAACCTACCCGGATCCCCGCTGCCGATTCGGTGGCGTACCCGGTCACTCTCCTCCGCAATCAGGGGGTCTACGGTGTTGAGTGCGGTCACGTCGTCGGTCCACTCGAAGGCAAAGAGTCCGGCGCCGACCAGAGCGATGCTACCTATCGATGTAATTTGCGCGGCGATGCGGGCTCGATTTGATGTCGCCAGAACGTGGCCGAGGGTACGCAGCGGGGAACGGAACGAGCTGGTGGTCTTAGGCGTTTGCACAATCGCTGGGAGCAGAAAAATCGTAGCCATCAGCGCGACGATGATTCCGACCGCCGAGAACACGGCGATTTGTTGGAATGCTTTGATTTGCATCGTGCCCAACCCGGCAAAGCCCACCAACGTGGTTGCCGCGCCAAGACCGAGGCTTGGCCTCACGATTTTCATCACCTCGACAGGGGTACGGGTGGAAACGACGAGGTGCGTGAGAAAGTGGGTTGCGAAATCAATTGAAATGCCAAGCAAAGTCGCCCCGAAGGCCAGTGCCACCCCGTGGATGACGCCGAACACAGCCAGCGTGACAGCAAGCCCGCAGACCAACGCCAGGGCGGTGGGGGCGAATCCGATGGCGAGGTAGCTTAGCCTTCGAAACGCCAACAAGTAGAGGGCTACGATGGCCAAACTTACGAAGAACGTGATTCTTTCGATGTCCGCACGAATATGGGTGCGAGCGAAATGGGAAAAACGGTGAACCCCTGTCCATTCAACAGATGGTGCCCCCGCCTGTGTAGTCACGAACTGCTTGAGGGTTCGTTGGATTTCATCGACGGCGGCATTTGGATCGGCGTCTTGACGGACGCGTGCCGTGATCACGCCGTAGCGTTCGTCCTGACTCAACCACACGTCGCCCGCCGCCCTGAGCGTCGCGTTTTGCTGGAGCTCGGCGGCGACCAGGAAGTAGAGCCCCAACGGATCGCGGGTTGACATCATGCGCGTGAAGGAGCCCGTGGGCATGGACAACCGTCGTTTCAAGCCGCGTGCCGCGAGAGTTAGATTTTCGTTAGTCCATTCTCGTGTCGGAACCAGGCCCACTCTGTTTGCGAATAGCACTTCGTGCGTGTCGGACGGCTTCAAATCGGGCGGACCTGCGTGAACCGCAGAAAGCAATCCGCTCGTTCGAAGCTGGGCCGCGAGAGCACGCGTACCGGCCTGTGTCGCCTCAGGGGTGTCGCCTCGGACCGTGAACACCAGCACATCTCCCAGGGCGGAGGAGCTCAGTGCGTGCGCAAGGCGATGCTGCTGACCTTCCGAGGTCACCAAAGAAGCGAGATCGGTCGTGACCTCGAAATTTTGCGAGACATACCCCCCCGCAGCGATGGCGCCCCCGAGGATCGCGGCTAAGGCCGCGATCCTCCTCATCTCACGCCATGGGTTTGGTTGAGTTCGTGGCGATCGGCGCTCGGCTCAATCCGCAGTGTCGAAAAGTCCGTTGTTGAGGTGTCTCCGGACTGCTCGACGACCACCAACCGGCGTAGTGCGACGCCAAGCCCACTGATCTCGATGCGCCGAAAAAGAGCACCGGTATGGTTGCGTGGCGGTTTGAGTTCCAGCGTCCACGGATTTTCAGCGTGCTGCGCCGCAAAACTCACATCGAAGTTTTTCCGAAGTCGATGGATATCTCCTTCGAGGACATCCATGAGCGCCGTCGCGAGGACATGTGCCTCCGGGTACCTACGGAGATCGATCGTCGTTTGCTCTCCGGCGTCCTCGATAGTCACGAGGAATTCCTCGAGACGCCAAAGAGATTCGAACGGACGCAGGGTTCTTCGCTCGAGCCTGCGAGGCCGCGAATAGTCGATTCGACCGGAATTGACGAGAGGCTGACTCAGCAACTCGATCTTCTTTTCCTCCACGAAGCGCGCGGACCAACCCTCGACCGTCTTGAATCTCTCGAGCAGGGCCCCAAGGGCGTCGGGAGCTTCGGCCGACGCAGCGCTCCCGAACCACGTAGCGATGCACACCGCGAAGACCACGAAAACGCTCCTCAGTCCGAAGGTATCGTTAGACATGGTCACAGGGTCTGATCATCGCCAATTGGAAGATTTCCCGCGCTGTACATCGCGAGCACCGTCGCGATATCGATGTCCATGCGCCGGTCTGTGGAATTGGTCGGAACCTCTTGTCTTACCGCGTCGTGGAGTGCTCGCGTCCTTGGACTCGCGCTTTCGATTCCACGAAGGTCTGCGGCTTGGCAGACCGCGAGGAGATGAATCGCGTGAATGGTCTCGACCAAGTCCAAGATCGCGCTGCAGTCCCGCACTGCGATTGTGCCCATGCTGACCTTGTCTTGATTGTGGCCTTCGGTACTCCTGCTGAAGACGCTGGCTGGCATGGTTAGTTTCGCGGCCTCCGCGGCGAGTGCCGAGGCCGAGATTTCCATGGCCTTGAAGCCATGGTGCGCGAAGCGAGCGTCGCCGTCGACCGCGACGAGGTTTTCCGGCAACCCTCGATTCTGGTTTGGGTTGTTGAGGAGCGCGAGCTGTCGGTCGGCCAGGTCCCCCAGGTTGGCCACACCGGTCTTGATGAGGTCAGCAACCATGGCGATGTGTCCGCCGTAAAAGTTTCCTCCATGCAAGGGTTCCGCCTCTTGCGGGTCGACGATCGGGTTATCACTAGATCCGTTGAGCTCGACTTCAATGATTTGCCTGGAAAACCGAAGCCCGTCCAACACCGGACCAATGACGTGCGGCGAGCAGCGCAGAGAGTAGACATCCTGAATGCGACCGCCGTGCGGATCGGGATGCTCATCGACTCCCAAGTCTTCGCGGATCCAGCCTGCTGCGAGGCGCGAGCCGGAATGGGGTTTGGCGTCGAAAATGCGTGAGTCGAAGTGCGCCGCTTGCCCATGTAGGACATCGACTACTGCGGCGCTCAGGGCTGCACTGAAGCGGGCGAGTCGCTCGGCCCGTCGCCACGCCAAGCACATCATCCCGGTCATTGCGGCTGTGCCGTTCATGACGGCGAGGCTCTCTTTGGGGCCCAGTGACAGCGGAGGAAGGCGGAGGTCCGAGAGG
>JABDJF010000023.1 GCA_013002645.1 Myxococcales bacterium | reverse complement strand
AGCTGCTCGTTTAGCTTCGAGGCTTCGTAGAAGGCGACTGGCGGGCAACTCGTCGATGCGCAGACGAGGGCCGCGTGAATTCGGGGATCGACGTGGGAAGGGCAGAGCCCAAGCCTGGGGTCGTCGTCCCCGAACAGCCGGGTTCCGGTTGCAGGGTGAGGAGCGTTGCGACGCAGGACGCCGTTTTCGATTTCGTCGAGGGTGAGCACAAAGTCGCCAACGCGATACGCGACGACGCCAAAGAAAGACGGAATCTCCATCACGGATTCTCGGATGCCCAACGCGAGCACGCCGTGGATGGCGAGCACGTTGTAGAGATTGATCCAAAACGCGATCCGCGAGTCGTCATCTCTGATGTCCCCGGGGTCGATGGCCTGCAGCAGGCCGCTGGTGGCCTTCATCTCCGCGAACGTTGGTGACCCGCCCAGCGTCGTGTAGTCGACCTGGCCGTGTTCATCGAGCGCCTCCGCTTTCAACAGATTCCGCAGCTTACGCAGGGATTCGGCGATTTCGCGCGGAGTCGCCGCCGAGGACGCCGTCGGGTCCGCGTTGAGGACTTTGCGGCTGAGCCATTGATTGGGCACGAGCGCCTTGGCGAGCTCCGCCGGGTTGCGGGCGCGCTTCAAGATGTCGCCCGCGTCGCGCATGTTTCGGATCCAGGACTCGCCCATCGCGACTCAGAGTACGGCCGAACCCGGTTCTCGTCACTCGGTAACGGACTCGGGCAGGCGGATGAAGGTCCCCGTGGAGTTTTCGATCGGACGCACGACGATGGGCGAATCGCTCGAGTCCTCACCGGCGGCCGGATGCCGCGCCCAAATCCAGACCGAGCCCGCCGGGACACCACGAAGCACGAATCGGCCGTCGGTATCGCTCCGGCTCGCGCGATGCCAGAGCGGCGGGTCGCCCCAGGTCACCTCCGCCGTTGGAACGGGCTCGCTGTAGGCATCCAGGACCTGCCCCTCGATCGAGCCGCCAGGCTGCAGCCGAACCCGGTCGAGCTCCTGGGGCTGGTCGACGTAGCGCGGCGGCTCGAGCACTACGCGCTGCGTCTGCGTTTCGAAGTCGGGATGTGAAAACGAAACTTCATAGATTCCGGTGGCCGCCTGCCGGATGACGAACGTGCCGTCGCCTCGGGTCTTGCTCTCGAGTTGGGCAGGCCCTTCGAGTCGGACGCGCACGCCCGGGAGTCCTTCGTTGGTCCAGTCGTCCAGAACTTCGCCAAGCAGAGTGACGCCTGCGGACATGACCACGCGAATGTCCTCGATGCGGTCGATGGAGTCGATCTTCGTGGAGCTAAACGCGGGGTGTGCAGCCTCGAGCGCGAAGGGTGGCTCGGGAAGAGCGGGCACCGAAAACGTGCCATCGGCATCGGACTTTGCGCTCCGCCGAACCGGGGTCCTCGCGCTCTTGGACGAGATTGAGATCAGCGCGCCACCGACGCCGAAGCCGCGCTCGTCGACGACCCGTCCGCGCAGGGTGTACAGCGTGCTCGACAGTGCGATCTCCACGGTGACCAGCGCGTCCTCGCCCATCGCGACGTCTTCGCGCACCGGAGGGAGGTCGTACGGCAGGGCAGTCACGCTGACTTCGCCGCGCACGCCGCCAAACGAAAACGAGCCGTCCGTCGCGGTCACCGACATGCGCGGCAAGTGCTCAGGGCCATCGCGAAGCTCGACCGGGATCCCCTCGAGGCCGTCGCCGCGTTCATCGACGACGCGGCCCGCAAGCTCTGCGCCCGGGCTCACGACCAGCTCGATGTCACTCCGCGCAGCCCCAGCCCGGAGCTGGAGGCGTTCAGATTCGGCGCGAGCGAAGTCGTCGTGGCTTGCCACGATGCGGTAGGCGCCGGGCCGGAGGTTGGTGAGGCGAAACCGGCCGTTCCGCCCTGTCTCAACTTGGCTGACGTAGGCGAGGGCTCCGCTCGTGCCGGCCGAGATCGGAGGCACCGGACCCGAGGTCACCCCGAGCGACTCGGTCGTACCCAGAACTGCGCCGCGCAGCTGCCCCTCGCCGAATGCACGGACGAGCGCCGCTTCGACCGGCATGCCCCGCGCATCGACGACACGCCCTTCGATCGTCGAGGCGCGGCCGAGCCGAACCGTCATCGCAGGATCCGAGGAGCCCTGCCGAAGCGGCCCTGCGGCGACATACCCATCCGCTTCGAAGTAAAGGCTCTGCTCGTCTCCCATGACCCCCACGAGCTCGAACCGGCCGCGTCCATCGCTTCGTGCCCGCCGGGTGTGCAAGCCGAGCCCCCCGGCTGCCCCCGTGATTTCGGCGTCCGCAATCGGTCGGCCCGTTTGCACATCGATGACCTGGCCCGCCACCGTCCAGCCAGGCACGAGCTGCACTCCAAAGGCGCGCTTGGCGCCGGGGTCCAGGATCAGGCCGTCGAGCGCCGGGGCGACGAGCGCCCCCTTGGAGACCCGGAGCTCGTAGATGCCAGCTGGGATCTTCGTCCAGTGAAACCGCCCGGCGACCCCGCTTCGAA
>JABDJF010000246.1 GCA_013002645.1 Myxococcales bacterium | reverse complement strand
CGGTGTAACTAAACCGAACTAGGCTTCAAGCCCAGCAACCACCCCCCCCACCGCCACCAAACCTGCCGCTTAAAAAGGGTCGCCCGGTCGTTTGGAGGGGGGAGACACGACCGGGCGGGGAACAACCGGTGGACTTATGGGGGGGGTCCGCCGGCGAAATATCTTTGCTTTTCTGGTCTGGAGAACTTGTTTGTCCTCAGCACCTACAATCTAAATACAAGGACTGAACGCGTCAATGGTAACGCTCAGTCTCGAGCGAAATTTGCCGTGCATCAGCTCACAGTTCTGTTCGAAAGAAGATGCGAGCCCGCAGCGCCGGCGACGCTGCCGAACAGATCGGCAACGACATCGTTGAGCTCGGACGAACGGCCGGGCACGAACGCCTGGTGAATCTCGTCGGACAGTCCCCAGAGGACGGAAACAAAGACCGCGAACGCCGCCGTTCGCCACGCCGACGCGGAAGGCCAGGTCTGCCGCGACGCCACGGCGCAAAGCCAGCCCAGCACCGCGTACTCGATGAAGTGGATACCCTTGTCGCGCAGCGGGATGTGCCGGATGCCTGGAACTTCGACCTCGAACGACGAAATCACGAAAATCAGAGCCATGTACAGAAGCGCAAAGCGCCAAGCGCGAAGGGTCTCCCGAAGCGAGTCGCTGGTCAGGTCACGCCTCCAGCGTCAAGCACCGATAGGCGCGTGCGCGGGCCGCGGGCCTCGAGGCCGTGTGCCCCGGTCATGTAGCCCGACAGACTGTGGCGAAACGGCTCGTCGATCGTCACCGTGACCAGCTCGCCGGTAGGGTCGTGACCGTCAGGCGCGACCAAATGAACGATCTCGTTTCGCTCACTTCGCCCGGCGAAGCGCCCGGTGTCCCCTGGGGAAGGGCCTTCCACCAGAACACGTACATCCTGGCCGACCAGCGATGCGAGGTGTGACTGCTGTTGCGTCTCGATGAGGGCAAACAAGCGAGCAAGCCGATCGTCTTTCACCTGTTCGGAGACCTCATCGCCGAGCTTGAGCGCCGGTGTGTACGGCCGCGGCGAGTACTTGAACGCAAAGGCCGCGACGAAGCCGACGCGCCGCACCAGCTCGAGCGTTTGTTGGAAGTCTTCCTCGGTTTCCCCTGGGAAGCCGACGATGAAATCCGAGGACAGGGTCAGGCCTGGCTTGGCCTGCTTCAGCGCGTCGGTCCTCGCGATGTATTCCTCGGCCGTGTACCGGCGTGCCATGCGCCGGAGCAGACGATCGGAACCCGATTGCACTGGCAGGTGCACGTGCGAGGGAAGCACCCTCAGCTCTGCGTGCGCGGCCACCAACTCAGCGGTGACGTGACGCGGGTGAGGAGAGGTGTAGCGAAGCCGCCAGAGGTCCGAAACCTCCCGCGCGATCCGCCGGAGCAGTCCCGCAAAGCGAGACGTGGACGCGGCCAGCCGCGATTCGGCCTTACTGGCCTCCGCATCGGCGCCGGGTTCGTGCCACGAGTTGACGGTCTGCCCGAGAAGCGTGATCTCCCGCACGCCCCCTCGGACCAGGTCGCGAATCTCACCGACGATCTCGTCGGCGGGCCGATACCGCTCCGACCCGCGTGTATAGGGAACGATACAAAACGTGCACCGTTCGTCGCAGCCCTTCATGACGGTCACATACGCCGTGACCTCCCGGCGATCTGCATGAGGCTTGGCCCGGAGAAACTGGGGGTCGTCCATGTCGAACAGGGTTCTGGTGATCGGCGGGGCCCCCTGCTCGACTTCGCGGATCAGCGCGGGGAGCTCGGGGATGTTGTCCGGCCCGAGGACGATGTCTACGAAGGGCGCATTTCGAAGCAATCGCTCGCCTTCTTGCTGGGCGACGCAACCCGCCACGGCGACAATCGTGCCTCGTTGAGCTTCCTTGAAGGGGCGAAACGTTCCGAGAAGACTCATCAACTTGTGCTCTGCCTTCTCTCGGACGCTGCAGGTGTTGACCAGCAGGAGATCGGCCAAAGCCGGTTCACTCGCCTCGCGGTAACCGCTCGCCCTCAGGACCTCCTCGATGCGACGGGAGTCGTGGACGTTCATCTGGCAGCCGAAGGTCTGGACGAAGTACTGCTTCATGACGAAGTGGCAATAGCTGTAGCAGCCGGCAGGAGGGTCGCCAAACGGCCGAAATCACGCAGTTCGCTGGCGGAATTGGGGGTCCCCGCGCTACAAGCCCTAGGTAGATGGCTCGCCGGCGATGCATCTGCCTCCTGCTCGTTCTGGCGAGCGGATGCAAGACAATCCCAGAGGATGCATACGGCATCGATCGGATCCGTTTCAACGGCATGGAACAGCTCGATCCGGAGGCCCTGAGGGCCTGTCTAGCAAGCCAGGAGCGGGACCGAGTCACCTTCGCATTCGGGACCAGCGCGGACCCCAGCTGCGGGGTTCCGCCGTTCGACGGAAAGCGGGTGTCATTCGACCTCTGGAGAAAGCTTCGGAAGGGCTGGCCCACCTTGGATTCCGCCGTATTCGACCGTGACGTGCAGCGAATCGAGCGCTGGTACCGGGCGCGCGGATACTACGATGCGGCGGTCGTCAGCACCGAGTTCGACCCACCGGCGGCTGCGAACGACGACCGCATCATCGTGGCCCCCGGCGGCCAAGCCCCGTGCGACCGAGAGGGCGCCGACGAAGGTTGCAGGCTCGGCATCCTGATCGAAATCGAAGAGGGCCAGCCCGTTTTGGTGAGATCGATCGAGGTCAGCGGCCACGAGAACTGGGAATCGGAAAACCGAAAAAAGCTCGAGGACGCCATCGAGGTCGAGGTCGATAAGCCGTTCGACGAGTCGATCTACGAGAGGAGCAAGCGCGCGATCAGGCGCCAGCTCAAAGAAGCGAGCTACGCCTGTGGCAACGTCTCGGGGCGGGTCGAAATCGATCGGGAAACCAACGAGGCTTCGGTCGAGCTCTTCGTCGAGACCGGGCCGTCGTGCAGGCTCGGCGACATCACGGTCACGGGTATCGGCTCACAGCCTGCGGATACGATTCTGGATGTCGCCGACTTGAAGACCGGCGACGTCTTTCGCTTGAACGATATCGCGGACGCCCAGCGAGCGGTTTACGCGCTGGGTGCGCTCGCATCGGTGGACGTGACCTCGACTCCGCGACGCGACGAGGAGGAGCAGTGCACCGGGGTCGTCGACGTCAACATCGCCGTCGAGCCCGGGAGGAACATTCGCTGGGGCATCGGCGCCGGAGTCCAAAGCGGCGCGATCGCCACACTGACCCTCGAGCAGGACACGCGGATTTCGGACGTTCATTTGTTTGGGCTGTTCGAGCATAGAAATCTCGGCGGCTTTCGGCGGTTGCGTATCGAGGATCGCCCGAAAATCGTTGCCACGGATCCGTTCTTTCGGTTCCGCCGAGGATTCATCTTCGGAAATGAGCTCCGCGTCGAGTATCGGCGCCCGGCGTTTCTCGAACCTCGCACCACGTCGGCGATTCAATTTCGCCACGACTGGGGCCCCGACCCCTTCGAGCTCTTTCGCCGCCACGACCTTCAAATCCGCGGAAGCCTTTCGCGACCGTTCTTCGATGGTCGGCTCCTGCTCGTTGGCGCCTTGAACTACGATACCTATCTGCTCGTCGACAGAGACCCAAGGTACCCTCGGAGCTACCAAGTCGTGTTTTTCGACCAGCGCCTCGTCGTCGACCTTCGGGACGACTCGCGAAGCCCACGCGCCGGCTTCTTTTTTCAAGTCGGAAGCCAGCAGTCGCCGGCCAAGCTGAGGCGCTCTTGGCAGTACGTTCGCGTCACGCCCGAGGTTCGCGGCTTCGCGCCCTTGCCTCTTTCGTCGACCCTGGCGTTTCGATTCGGCATGGGCGCCATGTTCATATTTTCGCGAGACCGCAATCGCTTGGACCTCGTCGGCCAGGCGCTGGGGCCGCAGAACTATCGTTTACGGTCGGGCGGCCCCACCAGCCATCGCGGCTTCTTTGGCGGCTTTCTAGGCGACCCGGGGAGCATCGATTCGCTCAACCGTGAGGGCTTTGACGCCCGAAACGACGGTGGTCTTCGCCGATGGGAGGCTGGCATCGAATGGCGGCTTCCCGTCACACAAAGCTTTGCCACAGCCTTGTTCATGGACTTCGGAGACGTGAATCGGGGCGAAGTGTGGCGCTTCAACTACATTCGCGCAGCGGCGGGTTTCGGTTTCCGCTACCAGACCCCGGTCGGCCCAATCCGCCTCGACTTCGGTTTCCTCATTCCCAAGTGGCAAGTCGTCGGCGGGCCGCCGCCACCCAACGCGTTCAACATCTTCCGATTCATTCGCGGAGGTGTGCCAGGGGCCTTCCATTTTACCATCGGTGAGGCCTACTGATGCGCTGGATCTCCCGCCTGGTGAGCTGGTTTCTCGGCTGGCCGCTGCTCGCCGTCGTCTCGCTGCTCTCGAGCGTTCTGTTCCACCTGGATACCAACGTCGGCCGACGGATTGGTCGCGACATGCTGAACGAGTTCGTCTCCGACCAGATGGTCGGCACCATGCACTCGGGGTACATCACCCAGCTCCGGCTCTGGCACACGATCGTCAAAGACACGTTCGTCTATGACCCCGATGGCCGAGCGATCATCTATGGCGAAACGGTGGAGCTCGGTATCGATCCAATCGCGGCCCTCCGTGGGCGTCTTCGTTTCTACTATGCCGAGCTGACCAATGGCTGGGTGGACCTCATCGACGATGGTGAAGGAGCGCCGACATTCTTGGCGGCATTCGAGGCGGCAGACCAAACGCCTACGGTGGGAGAGCCCTTCCACGCCATCGTCGACAACATGGACCTTCGCAACCTCGAGGTGACCGGTGAGTTGCTCGGCCTGAAGAACATTCGCGTCGTGGACCTCGACACCAAAGGTCGAATGGAGTTCTACTGGATTACCGACATCGAGGTCTGGTCGGCCGAGGGTCGGATGGTCAGCCCGTTCCCGTTCGAAGCGAGCATCGACAACATCGTCGGCAGCGTGCACACGGACGCGCGAGGCGCGCAAGTCACGGCGGAAGCGAGCCGTGGGGAAGAAAAGCTGACCGCCGAGCTCGTCTACAGCCCACGTGAGGACAGCGCCCCGGAGGACCCCTGGGACCTCGATCTCTTCATGCGCGTGGAACCGGTTCGCGCCGAAACCCTCTACGATGTGGGCTTCGACTGGGCGGAGTCGCTCAAGGGAGACGCAAGCGGCTGGGTGCGCCTGTGGGGACCCGAGGAGGACTATCGGCTCCGAGCAGACGTAGGGACCGCGGGGGGGCGCGCGCGAATCAACGGGGACCTTCCAACGGAGGGGGTGACTCGAATCGAGATCGCCAGCCCTCGACTCGAGCTAGCGGAAGTGATTGGCGGCGTACCCGAAGTCGCGGTCGGCGGTCGCATCGAGATGACCAGCGACCCGAAGAACGAGGACGTCCTCGGGGTCGAAATCGAAACGGAGGGATTCAAATTCGAAGACGTTAATGTCCCCGCTCTCTTTGCAAAGATCCGGGCTCGTGACGACGGGCTCGACATCGACTTGGTCGAAGCGGAGTACGCGGGCGGCGACCTCCGTCTGGACGGGCGCGTGGAGTACGCGGGGACCACCGACATCCACGCCATTGGGTACATTCCCGAGGTGAGCGGCGATCCGAATTTCGAGCAATTCGTCCCGGGCATCGAGGGCGGCGCCGAATTCGACCTGCGCGTTCGCCAGACCGTGCGAGACGACTTCGAGGCCGAGGGCCGCGTGCGCTTCGACCGGTTTCGGTATGGGGCGATCAGCGCGCACTTCCTCATCCTCGAGGGCCGAGTCTGGGGTGATCCCTTCAAGCCAAGGGTCGATTTGGCGCTCGACGGCGCGGCGCTGCGGATCGCGGGATACCCGATTGGCAACGGACAGGCGCTTCTGAAAGGAGGCCCTAAAGAATACACGGCGACGGGCGAGTTCACGGCGCCTGTCGAACGACGCGCCGAGTTTCGAGCTCGAGTGACCGCCAACGACGGTG
>JABDJF010000242.1 GCA_013002645.1 Myxococcales bacterium | reverse complement strand
GAGCCCGAGAGCTCGCAGGCGACGCTGCCCCCTCAGGCTGGCGGCGTACCCGCGTCGGCTCGGGCCGTCGCGGTCGTTGCGCTCTCCGACCCGGAACCCGCCGAGCCGGAGAAGCTCACCGTCAGCCGCACGGCCATTCGCGAGCGCCAACCTCAGAGCGAGCCAGCACCGGTCTTGCCCCTTCACCGTAAAAAGAACGGCACGGAGAGCCACAGCCAGGTGCAACCCGCCGCGGCCGAATCGCAGAGCGGACCGGCGCCGACCTCCACGCCCTCGCCCGAGACGGGCGCGAGCGTTCCGAACATGCCGATTCCACCGGGGCCGCCCATCCTGGCCTCGGAGCTACTGCGCGAACAGATGCGCCCCTCGACCCCAGGCGATAAAGCGCTGCGCGTGACGACGGTCGTCCTGAGTGCTGTCGGTGCGCTCGCCGTGCTGCTGACCGGTGGCATCCATCCGCTGACATTCGTCTCCCTGGCCCTGCTGATCATGACCGCGACCTTGGCCCTGACGCCGATGTCCTATCGGGGCCGCGCGGTCGCGATCTTTTCCGTCGGCGTGGTCGCGACCGGAGTCGCTCTGTGGCAACAAACGATGAAAGGGATCGCGCCCGAGGGCGTGATCTTGGCCAGCGCGACGATCCTGCTCAGCGGAAGCCTGCTATTCAGAGCATACTACCGCGGCGCGCGCCTGGCGCGAGTGGCGGTGACGCTCGGGGTCCTAGCTCTCGGCGCTTGGTTTTTCGCCTCCGGCGGCCATGAAAGCCTGATCATGCTCGACGGCCAATGGCAGTCCTGGGCGCCCGCCGTCACGCATTTGGGCTTCGGCCTCCTGGCCCTACTCTCTCTCATGGCCTTCATGGACAGCAGCACCAGAGGCGGCTCGCATGTCTGGGCGGTGGCCCTTCTCGTGCTTTATTCGCTCCACATCGGTCTTCTCGTGGCAGGCGGGCTCTGGCCAGCCGACCACGGGCCGGCAAGCATCGAGGGGTCGACCATCGCCGCAATCCTCGCCGGTATGGTCGGTACGATCGTCGCCGGCTTGGCGCTTGCGCAGATTCTCGTTGCCGCTCACAGGGCCGGCTCAGCCCGGGTCCATGCGTAGGTCTCGATTGCCCGCTGAGCTCAGGGGACTTTGCGCGGCCAGGATGCCAAGAGAATGACCGCGCAGGTGCGGCCCTTTTCGTCCTCGGCCTTGCCGTAGCCGGCATCGGTGAATCTTGGGTCAGTCACCGTCATGCGATGACTCGGGCTGTCTTCGATCGCATGCAGTGCTTCCCGCATGGTGGCCGCGCGAGCAACCGCCTCTCCAACGACGCGCGCTTGGATGCCGCGCTTGAGCAGGCGAGCCTCGGGGTCGCCGTTCGGATCCAGCTCGTGACCAAGTCGGCCCGAGCCACAGACGTTTTGTGCGTGGCTCGTCGCCTCGCGACTGAGCAGTCGGTTCGAACGCAGCGAGCGAGCGCCCGCAGATCGCCGTAGCTGCATGAGCCAAGCCTCGGGCGACTGAGAACCGGTCCGCGTCGTCGGCCCGTCTGGCATCTTGCCCACCCAGCGCTCGGCGACCGGTCGAGGTCCACTCGGGCCTGTCGCAACCAATTGAACGAAGAGCGGACGTCCCCACTCGACCGGAACGGAAATCGTCGAGCCGAACTCGCCACCATCCACCGCGATGCGGCGTGACGATCCCGTCGAATCCCGAACGACCAGGTACGGATCACGAAAGTCCTCGATCACCTCGGCGTGAAGATAGTTGGCCCCCGCCTCCGTCAGCGCGCCTGCACGCACCGCGGCGACGAGGACGATGCGCTCCCCTGAACGCGCGCGGCCGCAGATCAGCGGCGCATCGGAGGTCTTGTTCAGATCTTCGAGCCAGACTTTGAAGCTGTCGAACTCGCCGGTGACACCGAACTTGGCATAGACCGGATTCGCGTCGACCCCGGCTTCACGCGCAGCCTTGATCAGCTCGGGCGAAGGAGGGAAGTGTTGAAGCGCCGCCAGTTGCCGGGCGACGCCCTCGAGCTTCTTGTCCTTGATGCACAAGCGTTCGGGCTTCACTTCAGCGGGAGGCTGACCTTCTGCGGGAGCGTCGTCGTTCTTGTCGGCGCCAGCGGTCGCGTGGATCGCGAGCAGTGTGGCACAAAGGAGGGTGATTTTACGCAGCATCGTTTTGAGTCACGTCCGGTAGTCGGCGTTGATCCGAACGTACTCGTGACCGAGGTCGCAGGTCCAATAATGACCGAGCCCGCGCCCAGAGCCGACGACGACCGAGATCTGGTATTCCTTGCGCTTCATCGTCCGGGCCGCTTTCAACTCGGTTTTTGGGGTCATGACGGGCGTCCCCTCACGGAAAATCGAAACCCGCCCGATCTGAACCGAAGCGTGATCAGGATTGAAACGCACGCCCGAGCGACCCGCGGCGGCGACGATACGGCCCCAGTTCGGGTCGCAACCGTGGAGCGCCGTCTTGACGAGTTGGGAGCCGGCGATGGTCCTCGCGATCTGCACCGCATCAGCATTGGTTCGGGCTCCGCAAACCTCGATTCGTACGAGGTGCTCGGCGCCCTCTCCATCGGCGACGACCTTTTTGGCGAGTGACTCGAGGACCTCGGTGAGCGCCCCCAGGAAGCGTCGGCCCGCAGCGCTGTTTTCTTCTACGGCTCGGCGCGTGGCAGCGCCTGATGCAAACACATAAATCGAATCGTTGGTGCTGGTGTCGCCGTCGACGCTGGCACGGTTGAAGCTGAGCTCGGTCGCTTTCCGCAACAGCTTCGAGAGCGTCGCTCGACGAATCGGAGCATCTGTGGTCACGAACGCGAGGGTCGTGGCCATGTTTGGATGAATCATCCCGGCGCCCTTGGCGATTCCCAGAATGCGGCATGTCGTTCGGCCTACTTTGGCCTCGGCCTGCGCGACCTTGGGGCCGCGATCGGTGGTTAGGATGGAGCGGGCAAACCGAGATGCGCCAGTCTCGGAAAGATCCTCGACGAGGCTGGGAATCGCCATTTCGATCTTCTCGCGTGGCAGCTGCACGCCAATGACGCCGGTCGAGGCCGGTACGACGAGCGAGCTCGGGACGCGCAGCGACCGGGCAACCGCACGGGTCAGCGCCAGCGCCGCCTGTTGACCTCGCTTTCCAGTGCAGGCATTCGCGTTTCCACTGTTCACCATGACCGCTTGGCAAAGCCCGCTCTTCAATCGGCGCTCGCTAATCGTCACCGGAGCAGCGCGCACGCGATTCCTGGTGAACACCCCGGCGGCGACGGCGGGTTCGTCCGCGACGATCAGACCCAAATCCAACGCATCGCCTGCCTTGACCCCGCCATGTACGCCAGCGAAGCGAAACCCCTTGACCCGTCCGCTCATGGCGTGCCTCTTACCAGAAGCGGCTTACTGCGGCGAGGCTGCAGCCTGGTCTTCGCGGTAGTGGCAGTTCTTGTATTTCTTGCCGCTGCCGCAATAACAGGGGTCGTTACGACCGAGCTTGGGGCGGTCGCGTTTGACGGTGGCTGCCTGCGCGGGGCCCTGCTGACCGAGTGCAGCTTCAGCACCGGGGCCGCCTGCACGCCTGCCCCTTCGGGCTGCCGCACGGCGAGCTTGCCTGCTCGGGCCGGACGGCTGCGCACCTCCGCCATCCTGCTCTCCACCGGCCTGATGGCTCGTGCGAATCTGACGCTGGCGCTTTTCGGTAGCCTGGCGTCGCTGCTCCTCGAGCTGCCTCAGCTCTTCCTCGCCCGCACGCTCGACGGTGAACATCCCGAGGGTGACGGACGACTTCACGCTCTGGACCATCTCGAGGTACATGTCGAAGCCCTCGCGCTGGTACTCCTTCTTCGGGTCGCGCTGCCCGTAGCCGCGCAGGCCAATTCCATCACGAAGGTGGTCCATCCCTTGGAGGTGGTCCATCCACTGCTTGTCGATTTCCTGCAGGTACAGGTCGCGGAAGAGGCGAAGGAAGTTCTCGGTACCAAACTCGTGCTCTTTTCGGTCGAGGACAGCGGACGCGTCCGCATAGAGCTTCCGAAGGAGCTCGTCGCGGTCGCTGATCTCGTGGATGCCGGTCGCACCGATCGCGAATTGATCTTTGTACGCGCGCTCGAGGGCTTCGAGGTCCCAGTCCTCGTAATGCTTGCCGGGCGGGCAAGCGTGGTCGACCATCGTGACGACGATCTCGTCGACCAAATCGAGCAGACGCTCTTTCTGCTCGCTCAATGACATGCCAACCGCCTGTTCGACACGCTCGTAGGCCCCTACTGGGTCGCCTCGGAACTCCTCGAGCGGGACCACGCAGCCGAACCAGAGATAGAGGTCCTTCTCGAGGTACTCGACTCGCACGTCGGTGAGCGAAGCGAGATCGGACTCGTTTGCTCGCTTGCGGTGCCCGGGCAGCTCGGCTTCGGTGAGGCCCGCATCCGGAAGCGGATACGAATGGAACTTCACGATGTTTTCGAGCACCTTGGTGACCCGGGAAAGGAGCTCCGCGTCGATCTGTTCGACCAACGGCTCCGGTTCCACACCGGCCTTGCGCTGCTCGTCCGAGGGAACGGTTCGGTACTCGCCGCGCAAGACCTGCTTTCGGAGCGCGTACATGCTCTTGCGCTGCTGGTTCATCACATCGTCGTACTCGAGCAGGTTCTTTCGGACGTCGAAGTTGCGTTCCTCGACTTTCTTCTGCGCGTTTTCGACAGCGCGGGTGACCCAGCGATGCTCGATTGGAATGTCCTCTTCCATCCCGAGCCGATCCATCATGGACTGCACGCGTTCTCCTGCGAAGATTCGCATCAGATCATCTTCCAGCGAGAGGAAGAAGCGCGAAGCGCCGGCATCGCCCTGACGGCCCGAGCGGCCGCGGAGCTGGTTGTCGATGCGGCGCGATTCGTGACGCTCCGTGCCGATGATTCGGAGACCGCCGGCGTCTTTGACGGCCTTCGCGTCCTCCTTGCACTTGGTGATGAAATGCTCGGTGGCCTCGGCAATCTCGGCGTCGCGACGTTCGGGGTCGGCAAGCACCTCTTGCGGGGCCTTCTCGAGCACTTCGATCCGAGCGAGCATTTCAGGGTTGCCACCGAGCACGATGTCGGTGCCTCGACCGGCCATGTTCGTGGCGACGGTGACCGCGCCAGGGGTACCGGCCTGCGCGACGACATAGGCCTCACGCTCGTGCTGCTTGGCGTTGAGGACGTTGTGGGGCACGCCTTTACGGTTGAGAAAGTGCGCGACCGCATCGGACTTCTCCACACTCGTCGTACCAACCAGCACGGGCTGCCCTGCCTTGTGCGACACCTCGATCTCATCGCAAAGCGCGCGAAACTTCTCGCGCTCGGTCTTGTAGATCAGATCTTCTTCATCCAGGCGGTCAATTGGCTTGTTGGTCGGGATGACGACGACGTCGAGCTCGTAAATGTTGTGAAACTCGGTGGCTTCGGTGTCGGCGGTTCCGGTCATGCCGGACAACTTCTTGTACAGACGAAAGAGGTTCTGGAACGAAATCGTCGCCAGCGTGAGGTTCTCGCTCTGGATCAAGACGCGCTCTTTGGCTTCGACCGCCTGGTGAAGGCCATCCGACCATCGACGCCCCGGCAGCACGCGGCCGGTGAACTCGTCGATGATCATGACCTTGCCGTCTTCGGAAACCATGTAGTGTTGGTCTCGGTGATAGAGGGCATGGGCCCGTAAACACTGCTGCAAGATGTGCAACGTCTCCAGGTTGGCGGGGTCGTAGAGGTTGCCGTCCCCACCAAGCAAGCCGCGGCCGCCGAGCAGCTCCTGGACGCGCTCCATGCCGTCCTCGGTGAGCGTCGCGCTGCGGTTCTTCTCATCGAGGTCGAAGTGTTCCTCTTGACGAAGCCGAGGGATGACTTCGTTGATCAACTCGTACTTCTCGCTCGCGGTCTCGCCCGGGCCGCTGATGATCAAGGGGGTGCGGGCCTCGTCGATCAAAATCGAGTCGACCTCGTCGACGATGGCGTAGTTCAGATCACGTTGGACGTAATCGTAGATACTGAACTTCATGTTATCGCGCATGTAGTCGAAGCCGAACTCGTTGTTCTGGCCGTAGGTGATGTCGCA
>JABDJF010000232.1 GCA_013002645.1 Myxococcales bacterium | reverse complement strand
GAACAACTCAATCCCTGGCAACTGGTGGTCGGCGCTTCGCCGGTCGTCCAGTTCGTATTACTGGTTCTCGTCTTCATGATGGTGATGTGCCTCTACATCATCGGCGCGAAGTGGATTCGGCTGAGGCAGGTCACTGACCAGAGCCGGGGGTTTCTCGAGCTTTTTTGGGCCGAGGAGCGGACTCGCACTTGGAACGGCAAGGCGATGAACGAGATCCACGGCCAATCGGCGGCCTTTGACCGCTCGCCGATTGCGACCGTCTTTCGCGCGGGCTACCGCGAGCTGGCGCGAATTGCTCGCGGCGGACGCCCGTCCAGAGCGGACGTCGGCAACGTGGAGCGCGCCCTTCGCCGCGCGCAGAGCGCGGAGATGACCCGGCTCGAAAACAAGGTCTCCTTCCTGGCGACCACCGCGTCGACCGCGCCATTCGTTGGGCTTTTCGGCACGGTCTGGGGCGTCATGAACTCCTTCATCGCAATCCACGGGGAGAAGAGCGCCGGGCTCGACGTCGTGGCGCCCGGCATCGCCGAAGCCCTGATCGCGACCGCGCTCGGGCTTGCCGCAGCGATCCCCGCGGTGATGGCCTACAATTACTTCGTGCGGCGCATTCGCGTCGTGGATACCGAGACGGCGGCGTTCGCGAGCGATTATCTGAATATCATCCGTCGTCACTTGTTGGTGGACTAGGCGATGTCCTTTTCCAACGACGGCGGAGGATCGCAAAGCGCGCTCAGCGAAATCAACGTTACGCCGCTCGTCGACGTGATGCTCGTCCTGCTGATCATCTTCATGGTCGCCGCGCCGATGCTGACCACTGGGGTCGACGTCGAGCTTCCAAAGGCTGACGCACCCCGAATGGACATCGATCAGGATCAGCCGCTGATCACCGTCCAGCGCGACCAACGCATCTTTCTGTTCGACGAAGAGGTTTCCCTCGACGTCTTGCGGGAGCGCCTGGTGACAGACGAGCGGATTCGCGAGGTGGACGAGGTGTTCGTGCAAGCGGACGAACAGGTACCTTACGGCGCCGTCGCGCAAGTCCTCGCCCTCGTGCGTCAGGCCGGCATCGGAAAAATGGGGCTGGTCACCGATCCGCTCACTCGAGAGCCGAGATAAGCCATGCCGGGGGCGAGCGACTGGCGAGCACTCTCTCTTCTGGAGACCGAGCAGCCCACGCCAGCCGAAATCATCGGAGGTATCGGCTTTGCGCTTGCAGCGTTCGTGCTGACCCCTTCGCTGGCCCTGCTGAGCGCATTCTTGCTCGGAGGGATGGGGTCGATTTTCGGTGCGGGCGTCGACGAGCTCCCGCCCCCGCCTATCGAAGTCATCGAGACGCGTTTCGTCCGACTCGGGAAGAAGAGGCCGCCGCGAAGGATGCCGAGCAAAGAAGTGCCCAAGGTCGAGCAAACCGCGCCGGTCCCGCAGGGACCAGACGCCGAGCCGGTTGCGGCGGTTGCGACCGGCAACGACGTGAAAGGCCTCGCAAAGCCGGAGAAGAAGCGTACCAAGCGCGACGAGGACCTCCTGTCACAGCTTGGCGCTAGGGCCGGCGCGATCTCCGACCTTTCCAAGGCGCCGGAGCCCGAGGGCGATCCGGACGGCATCGTCGAAGGCACCAAGGCCAGCGGAAATGACCGAGAAATCTACATCGGTAAGCTCTATTCCTACTTTCGAAGGGGTTGGCAGGTTCCCACCCTCATCACCGATGAAGAGCTTCAGAAGCTGGCCTGTAGGGTCGAGCTTTCGATCACGCAAGACGGACGCGCAGGTGACTATGAAGTGAAACGTCCGAGTGGGAATGAAGCGTTCGATGACTCCGTTCGTCGGAGGTTGGATCAGACAACGGGGGCGAAGCTTCCAGAGCCCCCCGAATCCGTCGTCGGCCAGATACTGGGGAAATCGGTCTCGCTGGTATTCGTCGGGCGACACGCGCGTTGAGGTTGCACATGACTTGGAATGGATTTCGAAATCGATGGATTGGCGCAGTGAGGATTTGGATAGCGGGAATCGTTCCGCTCGCCTTTGGCCTGCTCGTCGCCTATGCGCTGCCGGTCACCGGGCAGGATGAAGCCCCGCCATTGCCCGAAGACAAAATCGTCGTCGAGATCGATGCGCCGGACGAAGACGTGTTTCGCATTGGAGTCCCGGACCTGATCGGCAATGCCACCGAGCTCGCGACGAATGGCGGGGCCATTTTGCAAAACGATTTCCGCTTGATGCCCGGCTTTCGCGTCATCGGCCCGACCGCGGTCCGACACGATACCGCAAGCCCGGGCCTCGGGGTCGACCTTGGCGCCTGGGCCGTGCTCGGCGCCAATGGCGTCATCAAGGGTCAGGTTTTTGGGACAAGCGCCGGATTGAGCTTGGAGCTTCGTTTTTATCAGTCGAGCGGAGGAGAGGTTCCCGCGCTTCGTCGCACGTATCGAGGGCCTTCAACCGAGCTCAGAAAGTGGATGCACGACTTTGCCAACCAGGTGATCGGCGTCATCACCGGAACCTATGGCCCATTTGGTACGGAAATCGCATTTGCACGGAAGCATGGGCCCGGACGAAAAAGCGTCTATGCCGCTGCGATGGACGGCCATGGCGTTCGGCGCGTGTCGAGCGGCGGCGGGGTCTCGATGCTTCCCTCCTTTGGGAAAGGCTCGATTTGGTACACGCGCATGTCGAAGCAGGGGATGTTCATCACGAACACCCGGGTCGGAGGCAAGCGGATCATTGGCGGAAAGGGCATCACCATGGCGCCCGCAATCTGCGGCGACCGAGTGCACTTCTCTTCCTCGCGATCGGGAAACTACGAGATCTACAGCTCGAATCTCGATGGGTCAGGCCTGCGACGGCTGACC
>JABDJF010000211.1 GCA_013002645.1 Myxococcales bacterium | reverse complement strand
GCCGACGCAGAGCTCCGCAAAGAGCTCACGCCGCTGCAGTACCAAGTCACGCAAGAAGAGGGCACCGAGCCACCCTTCCGCAACGTCTACTGGGACAATAAGAAAGACGGAATCTACGTCGACGTGGTCACCGGCGAGCCTCTTTTCAGCTCGACGGACAAGTACGACAGCGGCACCGGCTGGCCTAGCTTCACCAAACCGGTCGACAACGCGCGGGTAACCGAACACACCGACCGGAAGCTCATGGCGACGCGAACCGAAGTCCGGAGCAAGTCCGGCGACAGCCACCTCGGCCACGTCTTCGAGGACGGGCCCGGGCCGACGGGCATGCGCTACTGTATCAACAGCGCCGCGCTGCGGTTCATCGCGAAGGAAGACCTCGCAAAAGAAGGCTACGGCGAGTATCTCACGCTGTTCGAGTAGTGGCCTGAGCGCAGGGTGCTAATCTCCTTGGGATGTCACTGCTTGGTCGAGGCTTGTCGCTTGCCTGGGAGGCCCCGCAAACCGCCCTTGGCGCGGCGATGCTCGGGGCCGAAGCCGCAACGAGGCGCATCCTGAAGATCGAAGTCGAGGATGGCCGCCTGGTCGTCGAGTCCAAGGGCACGGGCATCTCGCTCGGGCACATCGTGTTTTGGAGCCGTGAAGGCAGCCGCTGGCACGAACTGGACGTTCGAAATCGTGCCCACGAGCTCGGGCACTGCCAGCAGTCGCGCTTGCTCGGATGGCTCTACTTGCCGTTGGTTGGCTTGCCGTCCATTTCCCGCGCTGCGTACGCCCTCGTGTTTCGCGAAGTGACGGGCCGGCCGTGGACCCGATACTACGAGGGCTATCCGGAGAACTGGGCCGATCGCCTGGGTGGTGTGAAACGCAGAAGAGAGCTGAGCTGATGGAGCTTCAAACCGTAGGAACCAAGTACCAAGGTTTCATCTACCGGCGCCAGCCACGGAACGTGTACTGGGAAACGACCATCTCGTGCGACCTGGCCTGTCAACACTGCCGCGCGAGCGCGATCCCGCATCGCGACCCCGCGGAGCTGACGACCGCGCAGGGGAAGGCCCTCATGCGAAGCGTCCAGGAGCTCGGCAGCATGCTCGTGCTGACGGGCGGCGACCCGCTCAAGCGTCCGGATATCGCGGAGCTGATCGAATACGGGCGGTCGCTCCCAATCCAGGTGTCGATCACACCGAGCACTACGCCGCTTCTGCAACGGGCGACGGTGGACCGATTCCACGAGCTTGGGATCAGCGCGATGGGCGTCAGTCTCGATGGGCCGACGGCCGAAACTCACGATGCGTTTCGGAACGTCCCGGGGACATTTGCGTACTCGATGCGCGCGCTTCAATGGGCGCGGGAGTTCGAGATCCCCGTGCAGGTCAATACGACCATCACGGCAAAAACACTTCCGCACGTCCAGGCGATGTATGAGCTGCTGCGCGACCAGGCTGCGCCTCCCGTCCGCCGCTGGAGTCTCTTCTTGCTAATCCCAGTAGGCCGGGGCGCCGAGCTCGACACGCCGAGCGCCGACGATGTCGAGGGGCTGTTCGAGTGGGTCTACTCGATCTCCGCGGAGGCTCCATTCCGTGTCGGCACCACCGAGGCGCCGCATTATCGTCGCTACTGGATTGAGCAGAAGCTCCGGGAGGGCATGTCGATTGAAGCCGTCCAGTCGCGCGCGCGGCAGATGTCGTTTGGCATCCGCGACGGTAACGGCGTCATCTTCGTCTCTCATCTTGGAGAGGTGCACCCCGCTGGCTTTCTGCCCTATCCGTTGCTGGGAAACGTGAAAGACCAGCCGCTTCACGAGATTTACCGCGAGTCGGCCGCGCTCCACGAAATTCAGGATCCTCGCAACTACAAAGGCCGCTGCGGGCGCTGCGAGTTCAAGTTCGCATGCGGCGGCTCTCGTGCCCGGGCCTATGCGATGACGGGCGACCCGCTTGGTGAGGATCCCCTCTGCGCGTATCAGCCTGGAGCCGCGCCTGCCTGACCATCGCCGCTGTCGATCGCGCTACTTCTTCGGAAGCCCGAGCGCGCGGTCCGCGATGAGGTTCATCAACAGGTTGTTGAAGACGTAGACCGTCCCCTCGCGGAGCTTGCGCTCGACGTGATACTCCGACGCGAGCCCCCAGCCGCCAAAAGTGGTCAACGCCGCGCGCGAGGTTTCCCAGGCTGCTTCGGAGGCCAAGACTTTTGCCATCGCGGAACGCGAGACGGCGACTTCACCCCGATCGACGAGGTCGAGAACGTCCCAGCGCATCAGGTCCGCGGCCTCGACCTTGGCATACGCGTGCACCAGCGGATACTGAATGCCCTGGTTGACGCCGATCAGCTGATCGAAGGTTTTGCGGGTCTTGGCATACTCGATGCTCCGATCGAGTAGGAACCGCGCGTTGCCGATTGCCTCGGAGGCCGCAAGCACGCGTCGAATCACGAAGCCCTTCATCAGGCAGGGAAGCCCTTCGCCAATGGGTCCAATCCGCGCGCTGTCGGGCACTCGGAGGTCGTCGATGAACAGGCTCGCGGTCATGCGGTGCGCGACGAGGTCGATCGGGTGCATCTCGACTTGGTCGCCTACTTCATCGAGGTCGAGCAGGAAAAGCGTGGTGCCTTCCGCCGCGCGGGCCAAGAGAATCAGTAGGCGCGTGTGCCCGGCAAAAGAGATCAGCACCTTGCTTGCGCTGATCAACCAATCGTCGCCGTCGCGGCGAGCGCTGCTCGCAAGCTCGTTCATGTTCGCGCCGCTGTCGGGCTCGGTGGCGGCCACGGTTAGGAATCGAATGTCGCCGGAGGCAACGCCGGGCAGGTAGCGCTGCTTCTGCGCCTCGGTTCCGTGCAGGACGAGAGTACGGCAGATGGCCATCTGCGCGTTGATCGATGCGGCGTCACCCCCTGCGCGATTGATCTCCTCGACGAGCACGGAAGCCACCCTTGCGCCGGCATCCAGGCCGCCATAGGCCTCGGGAATGAACGTGCCGAAGTAGCCGGCCTCGCCGATCGTCTCGAAGAAGGCGGTCGGAAAGGTCTTGGCCGCGTCCTGCTCGCGCCAATAGTCGGGCCCAAAGCGCTGAAGCGCGGAGACAAGCGCAGCGCGGACTTCATTCGACGCGGAATCGGAGGTCTGTTTGGGCGCCATTCGACTCCAGCTTTACATCGGCTCGGGTCAAACGCCAAAAGGGCGCAACGGCAGCCGAAAGCGGTCTCCGAATAGCCCGGTAGGCACGTCGATGCCAACCCGCCGATAGACTTCTTCGGGAATGCCGAGGTCAGCCAGCCACAGATCGCCGCTCGTCTCCGCGTCTAGTCCGGTCTTGGGCAAGGCCAGGGTCAGCGTGACTGAGGCGCGCACCTGCGAACCGGACGACTCACCCGTCGTTGCGTCGATGCCCGAAGGAACGTCGAGTGAAATCACGGGCGCGGACTGCGCGCCGGCCCAGTCGATCGTCTTTCGCGCGACCCCACGCGGTGGGCCGTGCAGGCTGTACCCAATGACCGCGTCGACGATGAGCCCAGGTCGCAGCAAGTGTAGAGCCGACGCTTCAGCCATCCTGCCAGAGGTGGCGCGATAGATGGCGAGTTGCTCGCTTGGGACCGGCGTGAGGCCACCAGGATCGGTGACGACGACGGTGACGTCCGCGCCACGATTGGCCAGATGCCGTGCGGCGCAAATCCCCCCGCCTCCGTTGCCGCCCGTGCCACAAAGAACGGTGATCGGCGTCTGGCTCCAGGCGGCGCCTAGCGTTTCGAGAATCGTGACCGCGAGACTGCGGCCTGCGTTCTCCATCATCTGGTAGAGATTTGGGCCCAGCTCTTCGATCGCCACTCGGTCGACTTCACGCATTTGGTCTGTCGTGATCGCCGGCACCT
Source organism: Myxococcales bacterium (assembly GCA_013002645.1). Lineage (GTDB taxonomy): Bacteria > Myxococcota_A > Polyangia > Polyangiales > Houyiibacteriaceae > SG8-38. The sequence continues at coordinate 1,115 of JABDJF010000211.1, read as the reverse complement.
GTAACCCCAGGTCGGTCGTGAAGGCCTGGCTGGTCATGGGCTGGGCGGCCTGTCGGTGATCAGCAGGGCACGGTCCTGGGGCACGCGTCCGGCAGGGATCGTCGGATCGGCGGCGAGCAAACGCTCGATCATGGGGGCCTTGCTGGCGCCCGACACGATCCAGATGATCGCGCCCGCGCGCTCGAGCGCGGGGAACGTGAGCGTCATTCGACGGTGACCTCGATACGGCTGGGTGACGGCGACCTGCCGGTCGGTCACGTCGAGTACGGAATCGCCCGGAACGAGAGACGCCGTATGTCCGTCGTCGCCGATGCCCAAATGAACGACATCGAGCGCTTCGGGCAGATCTGCCGCGTATCGCTCGGCAGCATCCTCGAGGTCGGCCGCTTCCACGAGCATCGGGTGGAGCGATGCGGGTACGTGATCGAGCAGGGCGGCGGACTGACCGACGAGATTGCGAGCCGGGTCGCCAGTTGAGGCGACGCGCTCATCAACCTGGTAAATGTCCACTCGGGTCCAGTCTAGGTCGGCACGCGCGAGCCGTTCGAGCGCGGGCAATGGAGTGCTGCCCCCCGAAAGCGCCAAGGAGACCCGCGGTTTTCGGAGAAGCGCATCTTGCACCGCACGGCTCAGCGCGCCGGCCGCGGCTTCAGGAAAGCCGTCTTGTGCGCGTATGATACGCATCAGGGCGCTAGACCCCTCGTCATGCCGTGAGCCAACGCCAATCGGCGCCCAGCAAGGCATCGGCCTCGGACGGTCCCCAGCTGCCTCGTGGATACGGCACGACCGACCGAGCATCGGCCAACGCACGATCGACGACCCTCCACGCTTGCATCACACCGTCCTGGCGGGCGAACAAGCCGGGGTCGCCGCGAAGCGCGTCGCCGATCAAACGGTCGTACGCATCTCGCCCGCGCGGCCGATCGTGTTCGAGGTGCAAGTCGATTGGACGGCTGACCATGCTTGGCCCGGGCTTCTTGGTTTGCATCGACAAACTGATCCCATCATCGGGCTTGGTGCGAAACGTCAATCGGTTCGGGCTGGGGCGACAGTCCGCGTCGGCGAACAGCGGGCGTGGAGGACGCGCGAATTCGACCACCGCTTCGGTCACGGTG
>JABDJF010000193.1 GCA_013002645.1 Myxococcales bacterium | reverse complement strand
CTCTTCGACTGCAGCGCGGTACTCCCGCGCTTCGAGCTTCGAACGGTCTTCAAACGCATGCTCGACCAGTGGTCGCAGCTGGTTTTCGATGGAGTCGCGCATCGACTACTTCAGCACGTACTCGGGGAAGAAGTACGCGACTTCAATTCGGCCATTCTCGACGCTGTCCGAGCCGTGACAGGCATTCTCACCGATATCGGTGCCGTATGCCTTTCGAATCGTGCCGTTCGCGGCCTCGGCCGGATTCGTCGAGCCCATCAGTGTTCTGTATCGCGCGACGGCGTCGTCGGCCTGGAGCGCGCTCACCACCACGGGACCGCGCGTCATGAATTCGACGAGCTCACCGAAGAACGGGCGGTCCTTGTGAACCGCATAGAATCCTTCGGCCTGCGCTCGGCTGAGATGCAGCATTCTCATGCCGAGAATTTCGAGCCCTGCGCCTTGAATCATGGCGAGGATGTTGCCGATGTTGTTCTGCTCGACGGCGTCGGGCTTGATGATGCTAAGGGTCCGTTCGACAGCCATGTGGCTCCTCTTCGAGTGTGGGGTTTGTTGGGGGTCGAAACCCGATGGCGCCAGGTGCGCTTTGGGGGGTAAAGCCCAGTGGCGACGAAATCGATTTACGGGGTAGCGCGTTTTGATTGCTGGGCAATGTCCGCAGCAAAAGCTGCGATATGGGCGGAGATGACCGCAGGTTGCTCTTCCTGCAAGAAGTGCCGCGCGTCGACTCGGTGATCGGCCCGCAGGGGAAACACCTGCTTGATGTAGTGGAGCTGAGCCTTCGGAATTGCGACCTCTTGCTCTCCCCAGATGAGTTGCATCGGCTTGTCGATCGCGAGCAGGCCGTCGCGCAGCCAATCGCGATGTTTCTCGCTGAGGTCGAAGCCGTCCATGATTTCGAGGAAGCTGTGGTGCCCGCCGTTGTTCTTGAGCAAGTAGATATAACTCGCAATCACGTCTTCATCGACGGCGTCCGGATTCTTCACTCCGCTGTGCCGAAATATGGGCAACATGGCTTTGGTACTGAGCGTCGAAAACACGAGATGTCGCATCACCGGAACCCTGAAGGCCCGCATCGGAATTGAAGGGGTGAAGTGCGCGACATCGAGCAGGGTGTTGGTGACCGTGATCGAACGCACCTTCACCGGATTCTTGATCGCCCATTCGGCGCCAATCGGCCCGGCGATGTCGTGGAGCACCAGATGCACAGGCGGCAGGGCCATCGCATCGACGACGTCGCCGACCCAGCGGGCGAGCGAGTGCCAGTCGTAGTCGATGTCGTTGGGCTTGTCGCTCAGGCCGACGCCCGGGAAATCGAAGCTGATCGCCCGCAGCCCGTGACCGGCGAGCTCGGGAAGCATCTTGCGATAGAGGAAGGAGCTCGACGGCACGCCGTGAAGGAGCAGAACCGGTTCACCCTCTCCGTCTTCGCGGACGAAAATGTGATGTCCACCGACGAAGATGCGGTTGCCCGCCGCTTCGTGCTCTTGGACAAGCCTCGGCTTTCGCATCGCGGCACCGCCTCCCCGGTTGGAACAGGCCGAAGCCTAGACCAGATGCGCGACGGCAGCAGCCTCTTCTTGGAGCTCCGCAGCCGTGGCGTCCATCTTGGCCCGGCTGAACTCGTTGATTTCCAGTCCCTGGACGATCGACCAGCTCCCATCGCGGCAGGTACAGGGGAAACCGTAGATGATCTCCTCGGGAATGCCGTAGCTACCGTCCGATGGGACCGCCATCGAGGCCCAGGCGCCTTCCTTCGTTCCCAGATGCCAGTCGCGGATGTGGTCGATGGCAGCATTGGCCGCCGAGGCAGCGCTCGACAGGCCGCGTGCGTCGATGATCGCCTTGCCGCGCTGCTGGACCGTCGGGATGAAGTCGTTCTCGATCCAGGCTTGATCGTTGATCAGCGACGCAACGCTTTTGCCGTCGATCTGAGCGTTGAACAGATCTGGGTACTGAGTGGCCGAATGATTGCCCCAGATGGTGACCCTCTTGATGTCGGTCACCGGGCGCCCCGTCTTCGAAGCGACCTGCGAGATCGCCCGGTTCTGGTCGAGACGCACCATGGCGCTGAAGCACGAGGAGTCGAGATCCGGCGCGTTGTTCATGGCGATGTAACTGTTGGTGTTGGCGGGGTTTCCAACCACGAGCACCTTGACGGCGCGGTTCGCGACATCGCTCAGCGCCTTGCCCTGACCGGTGAAAATCGCGCCATTGGCTTCGAGCAAATCCTTGCGGAGCATTCCCTTGCCGCGTGGCCGTGCGCCCACGAGCAGTGCAACGTCGCTGTCTTTGAAGCCGACGGTGGGGTTCTCGCTCGCCTCCATGCCCGCGAGCAGCGGAAAGGCGCAGTCCTCGAGCTCCATCATCACGCCGCTCACGGCCT
>JABDJF010000160.1 GCA_013002645.1 Myxococcales bacterium | reverse complement strand
GCTTATCCTCTGGCCTGTCCCAGCTGTTCTCGAGCTTGAGCACGCCGCGCGGGCACATGTGCGCGCACATCCCGCAGCCCACGCACGACGCGCGCGTGAAGCTCTGGTCCGCCTGCGCGTAGGAGCGAACATCGATGCCCATCTCGCAATACGTGCTGCAGTTGCCACAGGAGATGCACATCCCGGGCTTCACCTTGATTCGATAGCGACCCACCTTTTGAATCCAGCCGAGGACCGCGGCCATCGGGCAGAAATTTCGGCACCAGACCCGTGGACCGAAAACCGGATAGAGGCCCGTGCCGATCACGCCGGCCAGGATGGAGCCGACCGCGAATCCGTAAAAGCTCTTGATCGACCAATCCCTCCAGTCGTCGCCCGAGACTACCCGATGAAACGTCGGGTGTTCGCTGCCGATCAGCCAGTCGAGCCCAATCAGGAAGGTCGTCCCGATGGCAATCAGCAACACCACATGGATGTTCCACTGCTCGAATCGCCAAGACTTCGTCGACTTGCTCGTGAGATGTCTCCACGGGTCGCCGAAGGTGTTGGCCAAGCCGCCGCAACCGCAGACCCAGGAGCAGTACCAGCGCTTGCCATAGAACACCGCCAGCACCGGCGCGGCAAGGAGTGAGCCCACCACGGTATAGAGCGCGAAATACAGGGGCGCGTCGGCAAGCGTTTGCGGATACAGGTAGTCGTACTTGAGCGGCCAGAAGTAAGAGAAATAGAGCTCCTTGCCTCCAAAGAGGGGCATGATGAATGGAAGCGTGAACCCGAGCGCAATTTGAATCGCGATGTTCACCGTGATTCGATAGCGATTGTACCGGCTGTTGCCATGGCGCCTCAGGTAGTAAATGCCGCCGGCGATCATCGCCACCGAGTAGAGAAAACCGTAGAGGTACCAGCGATTGCGCAGGCCGACCGATTCGGAAAACGCGGTCAAAGGGGCCACGCCGAACCGCTCTTGAACCTTGTGCTCCCAATAGAGCACGATGTAGAAGCTGACCAGGAGCAGTGAGATCGTGACTCCGAGAATGCTTCGGTTGCGCCAGCCCTCGCGATAGGTCGTCAGCAGCCCGTTTTGTCCCTGCTGGTCCACCTCATGCCTCCGAAATGCGTAGCGGCGGAACGAGCTCGGTGTCGAACGATGCATCGTTTAGGTGAGCGAGAACCCAGTCGAGGCTTCGCTGCTCTTCAATCCAACGGATGAGCACGCTGTGGTCCCATCGCCTACCCAGCATGTTGAACCCGACGACGCGGTCCTGTTGGACCACCACCCGCGTGGTGCTTCGTACGCTGCCTTGTTCCTCGAAAAACCAGCTTTTCTCGCCATCGAGGTTCCAATTCACCAGCCCGGCGGTCGTGTATTCGATGTCCATCAGCTTCGCCGAGTTGTACCAGCCGCCCCTTTGGTAACGCGGAGAGTCTCCGAGCAAACGCCGCCCGGCCACACGGCCCTGGTCGCGCGCCGTGTACCAGAGTTGCTCAGGGCGCCGGGACCCGTCGAACCAACGCACCGATGCGCAGTCACCCGCCGCGAATACGTCTGCGGCGCTTGCCTTCAATGATTCGTCGACGACGATGCCGCCGCGCTCGTCGAGCTCGATCGCCGAGCCCGCCAGCCATGACGTGTTGGGCACGACCCCGATGGCAATCACGACGCAATCAGCCTCGTAGCGCCCCTCGTTGGTGCGCACCGCCGTCACGTTTCCCTGGGAGTCCGCCTCGAGCATTTCGACCTCGTGCTCGAGATGCACGTCGACGCCATGATGGCTCATCCGCTCGGCGATCCACTGCGATTCGCGGGAGTCGAGCGCAATCGGCCAGAACCATTCGTCGCGAATGAAGAACCGCGGCCGCAGACCCGCCGTCACTGCAACCTCCACCGCTTCGATCCCGATGAGACCTCCGCCGATGATCGCCGGCCGTTGCGCCAATCGACCTCGGCGCTCCGCCGCGACTTCGCGAAAACGATACGGCGAATCGCCGGCGCTCGCCTCGAGATGTGCGTCGGGTCTCGGAGGCCCGCCCGCGCGGGAGGTGCCGCCGTGTACCTCGTTCTCGTACCAGGCGAGGTCCTGCAAGGTGACGAAGTGGCCGACGCCGCGCGCGTCGGTTCCGGGCCAAGGCCCGTTGCGCGGACGCGAGCCCGAGGCGATCAGCAGGCGGTCGTATGGAACCGGGTCCAGACCGCCGGCCATCAGGACGAGCCGCTTTGCCGTATCGATCCCGGTAGCCCGAGCTCGCACCCTGCGAAAACCAAGCCTCGCGTAGGCATCGCGCTCTAGGGGTTCGATGTCCCGATGGCTCATCTGTCCGCTGAACACCCACATCAGCGCCGTGCGGGAGAAGAAGTGCTCGCTTTCTTCCGAGATCAGGGTGATCTCCCAGCTTGGTTCCCGCTCACGAACCGACAGGGCCGCCTCCATTCCCGCGACCCCGTTTCCGACGATGACGATTCGCATGTCGGCGAAGAATACGATGGCTTCGGCCCGAAGTTACAGTCCCCTCAAACTCCGGAAATCCACTTTCCGACCTGTAGCTTTGGTGGATTTAATCACTTAAGCTGTAAAGCATGCAAGAAACCGCAACCAATGCCTTCGTGGCAGGTGTGCTGGTGGGCCAGCCCATCTTCCGCGCGCCCGGTATCGTCGTCCATGCCGGCCTCGACCGCGAGGATCGTGAAGTCTCGGTCATCGTACTCCAGGCCGTCACCACCGACGGGCAGAAGGTCAACTTCGAGAACATCCCGCGCCACGCCGAAGCGTCCGGGATCCAAATCATCAAGGAAGAGACTCATGTGCTTCTGGCGACGCCGGCACCCAAGGGCGTCTTCCGCGACCTGCCATGGAGCGGCTGGCGTCTCGATGAGCGCCTGAGGCACTTTGTTGAGGTCGTTCTGATCGTGGG
>JABDJF010000153.1 GCA_013002645.1 Myxococcales bacterium | reverse complement strand
GAGTTGATCCGCGAGGCCTACGAAGGCTCTGAGCGCATTCGCATCATTGCAAATCAAATCACGTACTTAACCCACAGCGGCGAAGGCGTCGAAACCGAGACTGTCAAGCTGCAGCAGGTGCTCGATTCCGCGATTCGAATGGCCCAGCCCGAGATTCAACACCGTGCGACGGTCGTTCGTGAATACGAAGCGGACAGCCTGTACATCCGGGGGCCGAGGACGCGGCTCGGGCAGCTGTTCTTGAATCTGATCGTCAATGCGGCGCAGGCCATCGAGCCCGGGGACCGTGCTCAAAACGCGATCACGATCCGGGTACGAAGCACCGAAGAAGATCGCGTCTGCGTGGAGGTACAGGACACGGGCCCCGGGATTCCCTCACAATTGCTGCGTAGGATCTTCGATCCTTTCGTGACGACGAAGCCCGCGGGACGCGGAACCGGCCTCGGGCTCTCGATCTGTCGCCGCATCGTGCATTCTCTGGAAGGGACGATCGAGATTCAAAGTCACCCCGGCCAAGGCACGGTCGCTCGTGTCGTCTTGCCGAAGGCACCGCGTGCGCGACGCCCGCTCTCGATGCCGCCTACCTCGATGAGCGCGGTTCGGCGTGCCACGCGGGGGAAGCTGTCGCTCTTGGTGGTCGACGATGAGCCGGTGATCGCCCGGCTGATCCAGAAGGCACTGGTCAAACACGATGTGACGACCGCCAGCGACGGCCGCGAGGCGGTCGCCTTGATGGGGCAGCACGCCTACGACGTGATTCTCTGCGACCTGATCATGCCGGAGATGACGGGGATGGATGTCTATCGGGCGGCGCTGCAACGGACGACACCGGTCCATGACCGAATCGTCTTCATGACCGGTGGCGCCTTCACTCAGCGAGCCAGGGATTTCCTTCAGAGCGTTCCAAACCTGCGAATTGAAAAGCCTTTTGACCTAGGTCATCTGGAGCGTACGATCTACGAAGCCGCGGATATCGTCGACCCTCGATGAAAGAGAGCCCGGCCCGCGCCGAGGGCGCTAAGAGGGGATTGATGGGCGGCAAGCGAATGATCGTGATCGGACTCGACTGCGCACCGCCCCGCTTGGTGTTCGATCGCTATCGCCAAGTGATGCCCAATCTCGCTGCCCTGATGGACCGCGGAACGTGGGGAAACCTTCGCAGCTCCGAGCCGCCGATCACGGTGCCCGCGTGGACGTGCATGCTCTCGGGACGCGATGCCGGGGAGTTGGGCTTGTACGGATTTCGAAACCGGGTTCCTCGCGAGACGGGATTGCGTTTGGCGGACGGCAACGATGTTCGCGTCAAACGCGTGTGGGACTGGCTGGGAGAGCAAGGATATCGAGTCGCCGCGCTCTTCGTTCCGCTGACCTCGCCTCCTACGCCGGTGCGCGGTCACATGGTGTCCGGCTTCATGTGGCCTGGAGGCGATTCGCCCTGGTGCTTTCCACGCGACCTCGAGGCAGAGCTGACCGAGTGCGTAGGTCCGTACCGCGCAGACATCGACGATTTTCGCTCCGACGATCTCGACCGGATCTACCGGGACCTCGTCAAGATGACCAATCAGCACTTCGAAATTGCGGAGCAGGTCTGGAACCGAAAGCAACCGGACCTCATGGTGATTGTCGAGATCGGCGTCGATCGTTTTCACCACGCATTTTGGCGTCACATCGACCCCGACCACCCGAGGCATGAAGAGGGGAACCCATGGAAGGATCGCGGGCGCGAGTACTACCAGTTGTTGGACGCACGCATCGGTCGGCTGTGCGCCGCGACTGGTGAGGACACCACGGTCATGGTCGTGAGTGACCACGGCGCGCGGGCGATGCACGGCGGCTTCTGCGTCAATGAATGGCTGATCCAGAAGGGATACTTGAGCCTCCGAGAGACGCCGGAAGTGCCGGGCCCATTGGACCATGCGCTCGTCGATTGGCCACGGACGACGGCCTGGGCGGAGGGCGGCTACTACGCGAGAATCTTTCTCAACGCGGCCGGACGTGAACCCGCTGGCGCGGTGGCACCTGACCGTGTCCGCGGAGTACGCGATGAGCTACGCCGAGAGCTCGAGTACGCCCGCAACGATCAGGGTGAGCGTGTTCCCGTTTTAGTGCGAGCTCCCGAGGAATACTATCGCCAAGCCCGCGGCTTTCCGCCCGACCTGATGGTCTACTTCGACGAGCTGAAGCTCCGCGCGGTCGGATCGGTCGGAACGGGCCGCTTGGTGGTGGAGGAAAACGACATCGGCCCCGACGGCTGCAACCACGACTGGGACGGTATTTTCATCATGGGCGGGGGCGGCGTGCCCGTGCGAGGACATATCGAGGGCGCCGAGATCTACGATGTGACGCCAACGATCTTGGGGGCGTTTGGGCTCGGACGGCCCCCAGGGATCCTAGGCCGGGACTGGACGCTGTGACGGTGACGGCATGACGCGCTAAGGTCCGGCGGTGGCGACGGGGGCGTTGGTGTTGGGCTTGGACGGGCTGGATCTCGGGCTCGTCGAACAGTTTGGCGCAGAGCGTCTGCCGAATCTTCATTCGCTGATGGCTCGAGGGGTTTTTGCCGCACTCGAGTCCGTGCAGCCGCCCGCCACGCTGCCCAATTGGACGACGTTTCTCACTGGAGTCGACCCGGCTCGCCACGGCGTCTTCGACTTCACGACGCGGAACGGCTACCAGGTTCGGTTCACCGCGGGGACGGTTCGCGAAGTACCGACGTTCTTTGCACAGCTCGACCAGCTCGGGCTTCGCTGCGCTTGCCTCAGTTTTCCTGCGACCTGGCCGCCGGAGAGGCTCGAGCACGGGGTATTCGTGAGCGGCTGGGATGCGCCGGTCGCCTTCGAGGCGGATCGATCGTTCATGTGGCCCCCTTCGTTGTACGACGAAACGGTGGAGAAGTTTGGGGCTCCCTCCTTCGACGATGTCGATGAGTTTCACGCTGACGCGCCTGGTTGGATCGACCGCCTGCCGGACGCGCTGGCCAGCCGGGTGGCGCGCAAGGCCGACTGGGCGAGATGGCTGCTCGATCGCCAGAATTGGGACGTTTTCGCGCTCTACTTTGGAGAGAGTGACACTGCGTCCCACTACCTCTGGGCAAAGCACGACCCGGGTTCGCCGCGCTGCACCGCCGGCGTTCCGGTCGAGCAGGGCAAGGGTCTGCAGCGGGTGTACGAAGCGCTGGACGAAGCGGTGGGCTCACTCACCGAAGCGGCGGGTGGGGATCAAACGGAGATTACGGTGCTGAGCGACCACGGCTCGGGCGGCTCGTCGGACAAGGTGCTTCACCTCAATCGGCTCCTCGCTCACCACCGGTTGCTGCGTTTTCGACCTCGACGGGGTCGCGGCGGGGCGGGTTTGAAAGAGATCGCGTTGCGCCGGTTTCCGCCGCAACTTCGGGAGCGGCTTTTTCGCCTGGGCAACGCCTGGCTCCCAAGCCGCCTGGAATCGAATGTACGCTTTGGCGCGATCGACATGGCCAACACGGTCGCGTTCAGCGATGAGCTGAACTACTTCCCTGGCATTCACCTCAACATGGCTGGGCGAGAACCGGACGGCATCGTTCAACCCGCGCAGCGGGCGGAGACCATTCTCCGCATTCGTGCGGCCTTGCTCGATACCCGCGACCCATGGAGCGGCAAGCCGGTTTTTCGCGACTTGATTCCGCGCGACGAGCTCTTCGAAGGCCCACACTTGAATCGTGCCCCCGACCTGCTCGTCGATCTGCATCTCGACGACGGCTATTCGTACAACCTGATGCCAAGCGAGCCCCACAATGGGGCGAGCGCAGCCCCATGGCGACGAAGTCGCTCTACGGGGCACCCGGCAACGAGCAGCCCCTTCCGCAAGCTCGCCGACCACGAGAAGGTTGGCAAGAAAGGCCGAAGCCTTCCCGGCAGCCATCGTTCGCATGGATTCATGGCCCTTGCTGGCCCCAGCGTGAAACCCATGGGCCGGATCCACGCGCACATCGCGGACCTGAGTGCGACCCTGCTCCGCCGGCTGGGCCTGTCGGTGCCCCCCTCGTTCATGGGGCGCGTTCTTTGGGAGGCGCTCCGCGACGAAGACAACGCTGCGGCGGTCCCGCTCCCGGCGCCTCCCGGTCGCGCACCTCGTACGGTGCGAAATGAAGCCCTCGTCGAATCCCGACTCCGAGCGCTGGGCTATATCGAATGATCCTGCACGTCGCCTGCCTTCCGTTCCCGACCCATCAAGGCACGCAGGCAGCGATAGCCTCGATGCTCGACGCGTCCACGCGCGCGGGTCGGCCGGTTCACCTCTTGGCCTACGCGCACGCGGCCTACGAGCTCGACGCGCCGTACGAGATTCATCGGATCCCCAACTTTCCAGAGGTGCGCTCGGTTCGGTCGGGACCTTCTTGGGGCAAGCTCGCGCTCGACGCTCGCTGCATCGTCGAGATCCGCCGACTCGCAAGCCGCCTTCAGCCCATCGCGATTATCGCACATCACATCGAGGCCGCGCTTGCGGCGCTCGCCGCTCGAGTCGCGCCCGTCTACTACGTTGCGCACACCTCTCTCGAGCGAGAGCTGCCCGTTTTCATGTCTCGGGTTCCCGCGCGCCCGGTTCGCTCGATTGGGAGGCGATTGGAAAAGCAGGTCTGCAGACGCGCAGAGGGGGTTGCTGCGGTCGCCCCCGCGCTGGCCACACTCCTCGGCGAAAGCGTGCGGTACCTGCCGGTTCCCTGGTCTCGGTCGGCCGTCTCCGATCGAGCAACGCGGAGCGAGGCTCGGCTGGCGCTCGGGATCGCGCCCGATGCGGAAGTCTGTCTGTACGCGGGCAACCTCGATCCCTACCAGGGTTGGGAGAACCTCGTCGAAGCCATCGCCATGCTCCGGTGCAGCCGCCGAAACGCCCATCTCCTCATCGCTACCGCGTCGCACCCTGGTCCCGCTCGCGAGCAAGCAGAACGCTTGGGGGTTGGAAGCGCCGTCGGGTTTTCCGGGCTCGAGTCGGAGCGCGCCCGGATGCTCGCACACGCTGCGAGCGACGTCGCCTGGGTACCACGACGCACCGAGGGCGGACTGCCGGTCAAGATGCTGGACGCCTTCGCGCGGGACCTCCCGGTCGTCGCCATGCAGCGCGCTACCGCCGGGCTTCCGCTGCGGGGCGCGTGTCGCATCGTGTCCGACGATGACCCCGGTGCGTTGGCCGCCGCCGCCGGAAGCCTGTTCGAAGATGAAAGAGCCGCGAACGCGCTTCGCGACCGCGCCGGTCGCTACCTGTCCGTTCACCACTCCTCAGAGTGGTTCAGCACGGCCCTGCGTCACCTGCTGGGGGACGGGGTCGCTAGCGCTCCGGCCAGGCATGGCGTGCCGCCTCCACGAGCCGCTTCGGCACTCCAAGTCGATTGAGCTCCTCGAGATCGCACCAGCGATACGCATCGTGCTCATCGGAGAGCACCACCTCCCCGCCTTGGTCGTCGGCCGCAAAGACGATCACCGTCATCGGTTCGTCGCATCGAAGAGCGGCATAGGCCGCCACCGGCCGTGGTCGAATCGCTACGCGGAGGCCGGTTTCCTCCAGCACTTCGCGACGCGCCGCCGCGATCGGGTCTTCGCCCGGCTCAACGCGACCGGACACGCCTTCCCAGAGCCCGGGACCGGCATCTTGGCTCGCGGCGCGACGCATGGATAGCATTCGGTCGTCGCCAAAGACGAGAACCGTCACGGCGACCCATTGTCTTGCTTCTTCGCCCATCACCGTCACTCGCTGTCAATATATGGGCTAACGCGCCTTTTTTTGGATCCAAATCGAACGCAGCAAGTACCATTTTCCTCCCAGCTCGCGTTGGAAAAAGAACATGGTCGGCCACTTGGACGAATCGCTTTCATACGCCCAAAAACGCGCCGATCCCGGCGTTCAGCATCTGCTCCTCGGGGGGGAGCGCGATGTGGAAACCCCGGCCTTGGCGGAGCTGACCGCAGCCGCAGCGGCACTCGCGATCGGCGCTAAGCCGAAGGTGCTCCTGCCGCTCGCGACGGCCGCCGTCGAGTACGCCTTGGTTCGTCGCGGCGATTACGTCTTGGTGAGCTGCTACGGCACCGGCAGCGCGCCCGTCGTCTATCAGCTGGATCGAGCGATTCCTCTGCGGCGCCTTCTGGACCGCTGCGCACAGTCGATGCTCGAGATGGCAGGCCAAGAGCGCGACCCGACGGCACGGCAGATTGCAATCCGAGTGGCCGAACGGGCCCTCGCGACGAAAATTACACCGGAACCCGAAGGCACTGCATCGCCGATCAACCAGCGAGGCGGCGAGCTGGACGCGCCAGGGGAGCACGTGCCGCTCGCCTTTGGATACGAAGCGGCCGTCTATCCATCCTCTGCCGCTTCCCAAGGTCGATCGGCGCGGGCAGACGTTCATGCGCTGCTCTTCGAGGGGCACCTCTGGGCATTCGTTCGAGGGCGCCGACTCTCTTTGGCGCGCGGCCCCATCATGTTGGCCGCGCACCGGATGGTCGTCGCGGTCCGAACGCTCGTCGACACCTGGGACAGCGCCCGCCCGACTCACGTGCGCCTGCGCGCCGGCGGTTTTCAGATCGCCATGCGAAAGTCGGCTCACCAGCTGGTGAGCGTCGAGCTTTCCGCCGAGGGACATGGTGACCTGACCGCCACTTCGCTCACGATCGCCGAGGCAGCTCTCCCGATCCTGAAGCTGGCAAGCGACCTACTCCGAAGTCTGGTCGCGTCCGACCGGGGTCAGAGTCGAAACCTCCGAGTCCGTGCCCTTCGCCAAGAGGTCCGCACGCTCCGCCGGGAAATCCGCTCGCGCCGAAGCGCCGACAGCTTCGTCAATCTCGACCCCGACCGGCTCCGCATGCACCACGGCGGCGAGACGGAGCACGCCGAGGCGCCGAGCACACTCCCTTCCCTGCAGTTCGAAGAACGCTGGCGCATTTGCCTCGAAGGGCTCGACGCGAACTCGGTCTTCATGTGCGGCGATCGATTGGTGATCGCGACCCAGACCCACGTGGTCGCGGTCTCCCGCGACGACGGCAAGGTGCTTTGGGCGCGCCCCGGCCCAGCGTCGACGAGCTTGATGTCGGGCTCCGCCCTGATTCGGCTCTCGGCTGACGGCGAGGTCGAGCTCTGCGACGTCGCGGATGGCGAGCCCTACTGCTCGACCCACATCAGCCCTCGCATCGGCGGCCCTCCGGTGGGTTTGATGG
>JABDJF010000140.1 GCA_013002645.1 Myxococcales bacterium | reverse complement strand
GCCTCAGGCTTCAAGCCCCTCCGGCCACCTTTGCAAGCCGAGCCGTTCGACGCAGGCCCGCGTCGCGCCTTTTTTCCGAGCCCCGTTTGCCCCGCTATTCTGCCGCTTCCGGCCGCACCCTGCTCCTCGGCTGGGGCTGCGGCAGCACGATCGAAAAGGCCGTCCGCCCCGGCTCGCTGTCCACCGTCACGCTGCCACCGTGGTCCTCCACGATGCTCTGCACGATGGCGAGGCCCAAACCGGTGCCGCCCTTTTTGCCGTGCGTCGTGAATGACTCGAACAGCCGCTCGCGGATTTCTTCCGAGACGCCCGGTCCGTCATCGGCGAAGGTCAAGACCAGGTCGCCGCTTTCGGAACGGTCCACTTCGAGGCGGCAGACACCGCCCTGGTCGCCGATGGCTTCGGCTGCGTTGCGCGCGAGGTTGTGAAAGACACGCTGCATTTTTTCTTCGTCGAAATGCGCCACGCCACGGTCGCTGAGGGCGAGCTCGAGGCGGATGCCACGTTCAGCGAGCTCGGGCTTGAGTTGTTCGGCTAGGTCTTCGAAAAAGGCGTGAAGGTAGACCCGGCGGATCAGAATCCGCCGCTCGCCCTTCGCGAAGGCCAGGGTCTCGCCCATCATGGTCGTCAGGAGCTGGACCTGGCGCCGGACCGACGCGGCGAGCGCCCGGCGCTCGTCTTCGTTGTCCTCTTGGACGAGCATCTGCGTGTAGCCGGCGATGACCGTCAGCGGGGTCTTCAAATCATGGAGCATGCTCGAAAGGAAGCGGCCGAGCGTGGTCAGGCGCTCCTGCCTGGCCTTCTGCGCACGCGACTGCGCCTGGGCGATTGCGGTCGACAGATGCCCGGCAATGACCGTGGCCATTTTGAGGTCGTCGTCGATGAATGGCGCCCGGCCGCCGGACTTGTTGAGGAGCTGCAGGGCGCCCGAGCCGTCGTCCCATCGCAGGGGAACGCAGAGAACCGACTTTGGGTGATAGCCGACCTCGTCCGAGATGTGTGTCGAGTGGCGCGGATCGGACTCAGCCTCGTTGACGATTTGTGGCCGGCCGTTTTCGGCGACCCAACCCGAGATCCCCTGGCCCGCCTTGATCTTCATCTTCTTCACGCGGTCGGGCTCGCCTCCGACGGCCGCGCGAAAGGTGAGGTCCCCAGTGTATTCATCTGCAATCAGAATCGATGCGGCCTCGGCGTCGGTGGCGCGCATCGTTCGAGCGAGGACGCCGGCCAAGAGGTCGTTGAGCTCCATCGCACTGGCCGCGACCTGGGTGATCTCAAACAAAACGTCCAGCTCGCGAATCTTCTTCTCGAGCTTCTCTTTGGTATCGAGCAGCTCGATGTTCTTGCCAACCACCGAGAGAAAGAGCTTCGAGTTTTCAATCGATACCGCGGCGTGGCTTGCGAGCGCCGTGAGCAGCGCCTCGTCGGCGACGGTGAAGTGCCCTTCATGCTTGTTGAGCACCTGCACGACGCCGATGGTGCGACCGTGCTGGTTCTTCATCGGCACGCACAAGGTCGACCGGGTCCGGTAACCGGTCTCCCGGTCCCAGGCGGCGTCGAAGCGGACGTCCTGATAGGCGTCCTTGATGTTCAGGGGCCGACCTGTGCTAGCCACCGCTCCAGCGAGACCCTCGCCCGGCTTCAAGCGAATCTCGTGAACCTCGTCGCCTTGAACCACCTTGGACCAGAGCTCGTCGGTGTCCTCATCCAGCAGGTAGAGCGTCGACCGGTCTGCCTCCATGAGCTCGGAGATCCGGTCGAGAATCATGTCGAGCAGCTCGCCGAGGTCGAGCGTCGACCCGAGCGCGGCGCTGATGTCTTGAAGCGCCCGCAGCTTGGCCCGCTCGCGCTCTACGACGTTTTGTAGTCGCAGCGCCTCCGTGCCGTCTCGGTCGCCGTCTGAAGCCATACGGGGTCGTATTGTCCCCCAAAGCGGGGCTTGGAGGCAACGACCTTCGCGCGGGTTCTATTCCCCTTGGCGCAATTCCGCGTAATCGCCCATGCGAACGGCCCTGGTGGCTCGCTCGAGGAGGATCGCCGCAGTGTTGGGCTGCACGTTGACCACCCGTCCGATCGCCACGACCTCCCAGGGGTAGTGCCTGGGCTCGGCTGGCAAGGGCACCGTCGTCTCGATTTCGCGTCCGATGCTGCCTTCGGCGCTCCTGCGCCACTCATCGCCTTGACGCACCACGTAGAAGCGATTTCCGAGCACGACGCCCTGCTCTTCGCCGACGTTCACGAAGACGATCTGGTTGGTCGACGGCAGCTTTCGCGGGTAGAGACTGGCCACGACCCTGGCACGAAGCGGTCGTTCGGCGGGAACGACATCGACCCAGTAGAAGCTTCGATCCAAGGGCGCGATCCGGAAGCCGCGCTCCAGACCTTCGATCGCATTCGTGACTTCGGCGTGACCGACCTGGCGCTTCTCGTCGTAGTCATCGAGCCGGACCTGGCCGAGAAGGCGCACCAGCGTCCCCCGTTCCCAGGATTCGCGCTCCGAGTCCTCGATCGTCCGGAACACCGTGTAGGTGCGGCCGATCTCCGGCTCCACGCCTCGGTCGAAGCGCACGTACACGATGTCGGTGTCGATCATCATCATTTGCTCTTCTTTGGCGCCGATGATGTAGCCAGCGTCGGTGAGCGCATTTTCGTTCAGAAAGCCGTACTCCGCCTGGTAGACCGCGTGCGTCGTCGAGGGCCTGTACTTGCTGCGCTGAAAGCCGCGGGGAGCCGTGTCGACCGCCGAGCCATCGCCGGGGCGAAGCTGGACCGTCGCGTCGGGGTAGATCCAGTGCGGGTTGGTGATCTCGGGGTTGTATGACCAGACCTGCGGCCACCGGTATGGATCGCCGTAATAGGTCTCCGTAATGTCCCAGAGCGTGTCGCCGTCTTTGACCATGTGCGAATTGGGCACATCCGAGGGGACCTTCACCGTTGCCTCTTCGGCCCCTGGCTCTTCACCGCCCTGTGCGATTGCCGTGCCCGCTATCAGCACAGCCACCATGCTCGTCCATCCCACCAACTTCATGATGCGTCCTCCCGCAGCGCCAACCGCGCCGCCGCGGTATTCGGGAACTGCTCCCTAACTTTGTCGAAGTAAGCCTGGGCACGAGCCGTATCACCGCGCCTCAGATAGATTTGGCCGATCCGATAGAGCGCGTCCGGAGCCTTATTCTCCCAGGCGTGCAGCTTCTCGATCCGCTGGAAGTACTCGAGCGCGCGGTCGTAGTCGTGCCGCAAGTAGTGAATCTCTCCGCTCCAATAGAGCGCGTTGTCCGTGTACGGATGACTGGGGTGCTCAGACGCAAACGCGTCGAGCTCCATCAGGGCTTCGTCGAATTTCTGCTCTCGGATCAAGCTCAGCGCGCGTCGGTATCCTTCGACATTCACCTCGCTGCGCCGGGGCGGAGTGTCTGCCCGCGGCTCGACGAAGTCGGGCATCTCGGGGATGTCTGCCGTCGTCGGCAAACGCTCGTCCACGATCTCGCCGTCGATGCGAAGGACAGGCTCCATTGCGAGCTCGCCCTCTCCGTTCGCCGCCCAAGGCAGGCCGACGTCGCTTGCACTCTTGGTCACGGGCTGCGAGGAGAGGCTCTTGTGCCCCTTGAGCTCTTGCACCTCGGCGCGCGCCAAGGCGAGCTGGCCCCGAACCGTTCGAAGCTCTTGCTCCTGCTCTTCGAATTGCAGCCGCAGCGCAGTCAGCTCGGCGCCCCGCGCGGCCTCATCGGACGCGGTTCGGGCGTTCGAATGCGCTCCTACCGAGCTGCACCCGATCAAGGTCGATACACTGGCCACTGCGAAGAGCGTCTTCACGGCATAATCCCGCACCCGAATCGTAGGTAGGCCAGCGGACTCACGTCAAAAAAGGCGTGCCCTACTGCCAGGTCCCAAGTGCCCGAAATCGCTGATATCGCTGGGAGACCAGCTCCTTGCCGGAAAGAGCGCGCAATCCGCTCAGATGATGGCTGAGGCGCTCTCGGAGTGACTCGGCCGCCGTTTCGGGCTTTCGGTGCGCCCCACCAGCAGGTTCCGGCACCACTTCGTCGACGACGCCCAGGCGCCTGGCATCGCTAGAGAGCAGTCGAAGCTGCTCGGCGGCGTCCGCGACCCGGCTGCCGTCCCTCCAGAGAATCGAGGCGCAGCCCTCCGGGGTGATCACGCTGTAGGTCGCGTACTCGAACATCAGAACCCGATTGGCCACGCCGATCGCAAGGGCGCCTCCAGAGCCGCCCTCTCCGATGATCGTGGTGACCACCGGCACGCGCAGCCCGCTCATCACTTCGATGGATCGGCCGATGGCTTCGGCCTGGCCGCGCTCTTCTGCACCGAGCCCCGGATAAGCCCCAGGGGTGTCGATGAACGTGAAGACGGCCCGTCCGGCCTGCTCGGCGAGCCGCATGACGCGGATCGCTTTTCGATAGCCCTCAGGGTGCGCCATGCCGAAGTTCCGGAGCGCCTTGTCCTTCGCAGTTCGGCCTTTTTGGTGGCCCACAACCGCAATGATTTCATCCTCGAAGCGAGCAAAACCAGCAATGATCGCAGGATCGTCGCGGAACGTGCGGTCGCCGTGCAGCTCCACGAAGTCCTCGAAGAGGAGCGCGATGTAATCGCGAAAGTACGGCCGGTCGGGATGTCGGCTGAGCTGAACTTTCTTCCACACGTCGAGGTCCGCGTAGAGCTCGCGCTGCAGCTGCTCGGCCTGCGCCTCGAGGGCGCCGATCTCACCGTCGATCGCCTCGGCTTCAGGGGCGCCGGCGTCGGTCAGCGCCCTGAGAGCGGCGATCCGCTCCTCGAGCTCGACCAGGGGCGCTTCGAAGTCCAGGTGGGCCATTGGCCTGGTGCTTCGCATATCTGCCGGGGGCGGCAAGCTCCGGGAGGTCTACTCCGGCTCTGCGCAGTCGATGAGCTCGAAGACCCGAATCGGCTGGGCCTTGCCCTTCACCTTCTCCTGAGGGAGCTCCTCGAACGCGAAGCCACCGGTGAGCTTTTCGACGGTGCCTTCACTCAGCAGGGTCTGCCCGGGCTTGGCGAGCGAGCAGAGCCGTGCGCCGGTGTTCACCGGGTCGCCGATTACCGTGTACTCGAGGGCCTGGCTGCTCCCGATGTATCCGGCAACCACCTCCCCGGTGTTGATTCCGATTCCAATTTCGAACGGCGGCAAGCCTTGCGTTTCATGTCGCTCGTTGATGTCCGCCAGCGCTTCCTGCATTTCGAGCGCAGCGCGAACCGCCCGGTCCGGGTCGTCCTCGTGCGCAACCGGCGATCCAAAAAGAACCATCATCTCGTCGCCGATGAACTTGTCGAGCGTCCCTTCGTAGCGAAAAGCAATCTCGACCATGCGCTCGAAGTACTCGTTCAGTGCGTCCACCACGACCCGCGGTTCGTGCGATTCGCTCATGCTCGTGAAGCCGCGAATGTCGGCGAACAAGACGGTCGTCTCACGAAGCTCGCCGCCCTTGGTCACCTCGAGCTGCCCGGAAAGCACCTGCTCGGCAATCGCCGGGGAGAGCAGCCGCCGAAACCGCTCCCGCATGACGGCCTCTTGTTCGATCCGCTTCGCAAAAAGGGTGTTCTGGACGGCGATCGCTGCTTGGCTCGCAACGGTTTCGAAGAGCGCAAGGTCCTTGTCGGTAAACGCGTGGGTGGTGAGCTTGGAGTCGAGCATCATGACGCCCAAGACGGTGTCTCCTTGAAGCAAAGGGACACACATCGTCGAGCGGATGCCCTGCATGATGACCGACTGTGCGCTCTGAAAGCGAGCGTCCGCCGATGCGTCATGCGAGAGCACCGCTTCTTTTTCACGAACGACGGTATCGAGCACGGTTTTCGAGACGACGACCTCTTGGTTCGGATCGACGTCCTCCGCCGAACGCACTGACACGGGCTCCAGAACGTTCTGGTCATTGTGCAAGAGCACGACGCCGCGGTCTGCCGGAACGAGTCGAAAAGCAACTTCGAGAATCTTGCTACAAAGCGCGGTGATGCTGGTGCCTAGCTCGATGGCGCGGGTGACCTCGTAGCTCGCGCGAAGCTTCTCGTAGTCGCGACGTAGAGACGCGTCGTCTTGAACGAGCTCTTCGGCGAAGAAGGTCTTGTCGGCGAGCATCGAGACCTTGGCGCGGATCAGCGGCCCGGAGTTCGTGTCGCCTATCTTGAATCGGCTCGTGGCCTCGCGAGGCTCGTCGCGCAGCATTCCGTCGAAAGACACAGAGGTGGCCCCGTCCGGCGGTTCGAAAATGATGCGCGTCGACCCAATTGTGATCTCGTCACCGGGCGCGAGGGGATGCTTGTCCTGGACGCGTTCGCCGTTGATGTAGGTGCCGTTGAGCGAGCCCAGGTCCTTCAGGACGTACGCGTCCCCGACCAGCTCGATGTGGCAGTGCTCCTTGGAGACCACCCGGTCCAGGACCTGGTGGGTGTTCCTTGGATGCCGCCCAAGCGAGTTATGACGGAAGAGCTGACGCTCCTGTCGCCCGCTTGGCCCGATGATGCTGATGCGAGCCATGACCCCAACACCAGGCTACCTGGGGCCTTCTCTGCCTGCAAAGATGGGGCGAACGGACGTGAACCCGGAGGCCAGCTCAGGCCTGGGAATCGTTGGCTTTGGTCTCGATGATGAACTCTTCGACCGCGGCCCGCACCGGGCTGGCGAAGTAGACCTTCTGATCCGCGATTTCGCGGAGCGCCGTCACGATGGGACGGTTTCTGCTGTGGACGAGCGCCGGGGCGCCCTTGATGAGCTGGCGGGTCCGCCGAGCGGCCAAGATGACCAGAGCAAAGCGGTTTTCCTCGTGTTCCAAGCAGTCTTCGACGGTGACGCGTGCCATAGGCGCCGGAGGCTAGCAGGGGGACCCCGGACCAGCAAATCCGGCGTCGTGGCATGTCGAGAAACCGCGCAGACATGGCTTGACTCCCCAACGTTCGTGACTAGGTTGCCGGCCCATCAGCACTCTCTATCATCGAGTGCTAACCAAGCTAGCGGGCAGCGAAACTGCCCGATTACGGAGGGATAAATGGCAATTCGCCCATTGCATGACCGGATTTTGGTCAAGCGAGTCAAGGAAGAAGAGAAAACCAAAGGCGGCATCATCATTCCGGATACCGCCAAAGAGAAGCCGATCGAGGCAAAAGTCGTGGCGGTAGGTACCGGGCGCATCCTCGACAGCGGCGAAATTCGGCCCCTTGCCGTCAAGAAGGGCGAC
>JABDJF010000117.1 GCA_013002645.1 Myxococcales bacterium | reverse complement strand
GACCAAGATGGCGCGCGAACTGGTCGCTCAGCTCGATGGTGGGCCAGTTGGAAATCGGGGCGTCGAGGCTCATCAAGGTGATTGTGCTCGCGTTGGTCATGCGGGAGACGCCATTCCAGTAGATCAGTCCGGCGCCGATGGAGAGCTTGTTGTCCTTGGTCACCTTGAACTCGGCCCAGGCATCGTGGAAGTAGACCTGCGGTTTCCGGGCGTTTCGGAAGGTCTGGTTGTTGATCCCGATGTGCATCAGCAGAAACACGCGCGGGAAAATCTGGCCGAACATCAGAAAGCGCGCGCGGCGGATGCCGACGTCGCCGTACCAGGACTCGTCCTTCCCCAATACTGTGGTCCCTGGGTTGAGCTGCATCGCGCGCGTCCAAACCTGCAGCCAGGTGGCGAATCGAAAGTAGAGGGTTCCGTCGTCGTTCAGGCTGACTTGCAGCTTCTTGGCACGCCCGTCTGAGGCCACGAGGCCTACGCCCGTTCCTGGTGCTGGTACGGGTTCCGGAGCCATCTTGCGGCCCATCAGCTCCATTTGGCGCTTGGCTGCTTCGAGTTGCCTTTCGGCCTCCGCGATCGCCGCCTCGGCTTCGTCGAGCTCCTCCTGCGTCACCTCGTCGTCCGCAACGGCCGTGTCTTCGGCAGCCGGCGCCTTGGGGGTGAACGCCTCTGCCTCAGCCGCGTCGTCTGCGTCGTCGATGGCCGTCTCCCCGGGCACAGGTTGTGCAAGGGCTGCGGCGGGAGCAAATGCGGTCACCGCGATGCACGCGAGGGCTATCATCCAGGCGTACCTCAACGGTGGTGGCACACGATTGCTTTCGTACTTTCGCCTCATCACAACCCTCCTGTCCGTGTTCAATCAATACTCAGTGCGTTGCGGTTGGTGCCGACGCGCCCGCGGGAATGCGGATGTGCTCGACCATGTCCTGTACGTCTTGGGGTGGCGGCGGAGTGAATCGGCCGACGACGAGTGCCACCACGAAGTTGAGCACCATGCCGAGTGCGCCAATACCTTCGGGTGAGATCCCGAACCAGAATTGATCGGAGGTGCCACCCAAGAACTTGAAGTAGATGATATAGGCAGCGGTGAACGTGATTCCGACGAGCATGCCGGCGATTACCCCTTCACGATTGGCCTTCTTGGCAAAGACGCCGAGGATGATCGCGGGGAAGAACGACGAGGCTGCCAAACCGAACGCAAATGCGACGACTTGCGCGACGAAGCCCGGCGGGTTGATGCCGAAGTAGCCCGCGATCAGCACCGCAAAGGCTGCTGCAACGCGCGCGGCCAGCAGCTCTTGCTTCTCGGAGATCGACGGCACGAACACGCGCTTGAGCAAGTCATGGCTGATCGACGTGCTCACGACCAGCAGCAAGCCGGCCGCCGTTGAGAGCGCAGCAGCCAAGCCGCCGGCAGCGACCAGCGCAATGACCCAGGCGGGAAGATCCGCGATCTCCGGGTTGGCGAGCACGATGATGTCCCGGTCGACATAGAGCTCGTTCTTGGTATCGGGGTTGCCGTTGCTGACGAGCCGTTCGCCGTGCGCGCCTCGTTGATCGGTGAAGCTAGGCTTTCCGGCGAGCGCCTTCCCCGCTACGTACTGGACCTTGCCATCGCCGTTCTTGTCGACCCATGCCAGAAGCCCGGTGTCCTCCCAGGTCTTGAACCACTGGGGAATCGACTTCTCTCCCTCAACCGTTGCGTAGTTGGCCTCGCTGACGGACTCGATGAGGTTCGTACGCGCGAAGGCCGCCACGGCGGGAGCGGTGGTGTAGAGAAGTGCGATGAAGAAAAGCGCCCAGCCAGCGCTGAGACGGGCATCGCGAACTCTGGGTACCGTGTAGAAACGCACGATCACGTGCGGAAGCCCCGCGGTCCCTGCCATGAGGGCGCCGGTGATGCACAGGATATCCAAAGTCGACTTACTGCCCGACGTGTACTCAGCGAAACCGAGCTCTGTATTCAACTGATTGAGCTTGTCGAGCAGCTTGATCGTCGATCCGTCGGCGACCTGAGAACCGATTGCGCCGCCGAGCGCGCCGCCGAACCCGATCTGTGGAATCAGGTGATCGGTGAGCAGAATGCTGATGAAGATCGCCGGCACTAGATAGGCGAAAATCAGGACGCAGTACTGAGCCGCCTGGGTGTACGTGATCCCCTTCATGCCGCCGAGAACCGCGTAAAAGAAGACGATTGCCATTCCGATCGCGACGCCGACGTTGATGTCGACTTCCAAGAAACGGCTGAAAACGACCCCGACGCCGCGCATTTGACCTGCGACGTAGGTGAACGAAACGAACACCGCACAAACCACGGCGACGATACGGGCTCCATTCGAATAGTAGCGGTCTCCGACGAAGTCAGGAACCGTGAACTTGCCGAACTTGCGAAGATAGGGAGCCAACAAGAGCGCGAGCAGAACATATCCACCCGTCCAGCCCATCAGGTAGACGGCGCCGTCGTATCCCATGAACGAGATCAAGCCGGCCATACTGATGAACGAGGCCGCGCTCATCCAGTCCGCGCCGGTCGCCATGCCGTTGACCAAGGGATGGACTCCGCGGCCCGCAATGTAGAAGTCACCCGTGGTGCTCGCTCGGGACCAGATCGCGATGCCGATGTAGAGGGCGAAGGTGCCGCCGACGATGAGGAATGTCCAAGTCTGTACGTCCATTGTTCTCTCCTTCTATGACTCGAACGATTAGTCCTCGTGAACGTCAAACTCTTTATCGAGCTTGTTCATCATCCAGGTGTAGAGAAAGATCAGGGCTACAAACACGTAGATAGACCCCTGCTGCGCAAACCAGAAACCCAGTGGGAACCCGGTTCCAGGGATGGTGATCTCGTCGAGCGCGTCCACCCAAAGAATCCCCGCGCCGTAGGAGACGACCCACCAGACGGCCAGGAAGATGACCAGAAGGCGCAGATTCCTTTTCCAATATCGCGTCGCGTGTTCCGCACTATGCGGTGTGCGGTCGTTCCCTTTTTCTGGTTCCGTCGTCATCGTGTGTTCCGTTTCTCCGCCAGCGGCGGACTTCAGCTTTCCGTCAGCAGCGCCTCGACCACGCTGGGGTCGGCAAGAGTCGAGATATCACCGAGTTGATCTCCTTGACCGTCTGCGATCTTGCGGAGGATGCGCCGCATGATCTTTCCCGATCGGGTCTTCGGAAGGCCCGGCACGATGCGGATTTCGTCCGGCGTTGCGATTGGGCCGATTGCCTGACGCACCTGCTCTTTGAGCGCGCCTTGAAGC
>JABDJF010000100.1 GCA_013002645.1 Myxococcales bacterium | reverse complement strand
TGGCCTACGAAGGCCTCGAGCGCCTCTATCGTCGAACGCAGCGATGGGAGGATTTGGCCACGCTCTACGAGCGAGAAATCGACCAGCGCATCGGCGATCCGGCTGCGGTCCGATACGAGCTCGGCGCGCTCTGCATGAAGCGGCTTGGGGAGCCCCTGCGTGCCCTCGACCAATTCCGAGAGGCCCTGAGCCAAACCCCCGACCACGAGCCGACCGTTCAGGCCCTCGAAGCCCTGGTCGAGCAGTCCGAGCACCGCGGAGCGGCCGCCGAGCTGCTCGAGCCTTTGTACCTACGTAGGATGGACTGGCCCAAGGTCACCGAAATCCTCGAAGTCCGCCTCCATGCGGAGGTCGACCCGACCCAGCGACTCGAGCTCTTGCGACACCTCGGTGACGTACAAGAGTCGCACCTCGAAGACCTCGACAGCGCGCTCGAGACCTACGGCCGGCTGTTTGCCGAAGACCCACACGACCCGCAGAGCCTAGAGACCCTCACTCGATTGGCGCGCTCGCTCGGTCGCTGGGATCGACTCGCCGCGATTCTCGACGCGACGCTTCGTGCCGTCGAGGTGGATGATGGCGACACCGCGGCGATTGCGCTGACGACCGCGAAGCTCTACGACCAGCGGCTTGACGAGCTCAACCGCGCCGGCTTCTTCTACCAGCGCGCGCTCACCTACGATCCGAGCAACAAGGAAGCCGGCGAGGCGCTGGCTTCGGTCTATGCGCGAAGCGGAAGATGGGAACCGCTGCTGGACCTCGACCGCGAGCGCGAAAGCTTTGCAGGAAGCGACGAGGAGCGGGTCGGTATCCTGCACGAAATCGCCCGAACCGAAGTCGAGGAGCTCGAGTCCCCGCAAGACGGAATCATCACGTACCGCCGCATTCTTGAAATCGATCCAGCCAACGCCGAGGCCGTATCCCGGTTGGACGCGCTGCTCGAGAGCAGTGCGCAATGGTCGGACCTCGCCGCCCACATCGAGTTCCAGATCGGCAACGCTGCGGACGCTCGGCTTGGTCTCGAGCTTCGTCAGCGTCTGGGTGCTCTCACGGAGAGCAGGCTCGACAACGCGTCAGGGGCGCTCGACATCTTCGAGGACGTCTTGGCCGACCGGCCGGACTATGCCCCGGCGCTCGAGGCGGTTTCGCGCTTCGTCGACGACGACGAGGATGGGCCGCGGGCGGTTCAGATTCTCGAGCCGATCTATCGGCAGAGCGGCGACTGGCACGCCCTGGTCCGCGTCCTAGAAGCCAAGGCGACGCAGGTGGACGATCCATTCGACCAGGCGGAAACCTGGCGGGAGGTCGGCCGGCTGCACGAGGGGCCAGGCCGTGATGCCGCAAAGGCGTTCGACGCCTGGGGCAAGGCAGTCGTCGCCGAGCCCGCCGACGAGGCCACGCGGACGGAGCTCGACCGATTGGCCGAGGCGCTCGACCGGTGGGAGGACTACATCGAGACCTGCGAGCAGGCCGCGGCCGCTTCGGACGAGCCCTCGCTCCGCGGGTCGTTTCTGCGAAGCGTCGCCGAGACCCAGGACCGGGAGCTCGGCGACCCACGGGCTTCGATCGAGACCTACCGGCGAATTCTGGTGGCCGATCCGGACGCGGAACAAACCCTCGACGACTTGGAAGGCCTCCAAGTGATGGTCGGCGATTGGGAAGGTCTTTCATGGGTTTACGAGCAGAAGCTCGAACGCGCTCACGAGCCTGAGCCCCGGGCGGAGCTCCTGTGCCGGCTCGGCGGGATCTGGGAGGAGCAGCTGTCGAATCCGGAGCGCGCCGTCGACTACTACCAACGCGCGGCGGACGAGAAGCCCGACGATGCAGAGGCGTATCAGGCACTCGACCGACTCTTTGCATCGGTCAACGACTCCGAGCGGCTGGCCGACGTCCTCGAACGGCGAATGCAGCTCGAAGAGGAGCCGGAGGTCCGGGTCGAACTGGGGATGCGACTGGCGGAGCTCTACGAGGCCCAACTCGGCCGTCCCGATGCCGCCTGCGATGCGCTGCGGTCGGTCGCCGAGGCGGACCCGGAGCATCGCGGCGCTTTGCAGGGCTTGAGCCGGCTCTACGAGCGGCAAGGACAGTGGCCGGAGCTGGTCGAGGTGCTCCAGCGCCGGACCGATGCCGCCGCGCACGAAGCCGAGCGGGTCGAGCTCACCCATCAGCTTGGCAACATCATGGAGCGAGAGCTGGACGATGAGCTCAGTGCCATTGCCGTGTACGGCCAGATTCTCCGAATCGACGCGCAGCACGAGCCGTCGGTCCAAGCGCTGCTTCGGATCACCAAGCTCGCAGACTATCGCGAAGACGCGGCGGCCGTGCTCGAGCCCTACCTGCGAACGCAAGAGCGCTGGACCGACCTAGCCACGCTGCTGCGGCTGCGAGCTGACGCCATGACAGACCCGCAGGACAAGGCGGAGCAGTTGGTCGCACTGGCCGAGGTGCATGAGCATGGGCGCAAGGACCCGAGCTCGGCGCTCGACGCCCTGCTGCAGTCGATTGGAGAGCGCCCGGAGGATGACGAGATTCTCGACCGGGCCGAGACCTTGGCCGCGCGACTTCAGCGCTGGTCGGACCTCGTCGAGGTGGTGTTCGCGGAGGCAAGCGCCAGCCTCGACCCAGGGCCCGGCGCAGCGCTCTATGGACGCGCGGCGCGGATCTGCGAAGAAGAGCTCCACGACCTGAGCAAAGCGATCGACGCGCACGAGCGGGCGCTCTCGCTGCTCGGCGACGATTCCTCGACACTCGAGACGCTGGATCGGCTGCTTCGGCAGACCGAGCAATGGGACCGGGTGCACGAAGTCATCTCGCGACGATTGGACGTCGAGGGCGCTGACCGGCCGACGCTCCTGCTGCGGCAAGGGAGGCTTCGCGCCGAACACCTCGGCGATTATGAAGGCGCGCTCGGCGCATACGAGCAGGCCATGGAGCAAGACCCCGGGCGCGACGAGACGCTCGCCGCGGTGAGGAACCTGGCTGCCAATCCACAGGTCGCTGCGAGCGCGCTCGACCTGCTCGAAGAACACTTCCGCGGCGCCGGCGATCTCGAAGAGGTGGTTCGGCTTTACGAGCAGCGCGTTCAGATAGCCGCGACCGATTCGGATCGCGTCGCGCTCCTCACCGAGGCTGCTGCGATCTGGGAAAATGACATCGGACGTCCCGAGCAGGCGCTACAGGCCCTTCGCGAAGCGGTGCGAACCGACCCGCGGGACTTGACCCTGATCGATTCTCTCGAGCGCCTCGCCGAAATTTCGGACCATTGGGCGGAGCTCGACGGCTTGGTCGAAGAAATCGCTGCGCACGGCGACCTCGACCGACGGGAGATGTACGAGCTGCGCCTGCGATCAGCGGGCTGGTACCGCGACCGCCTGTCGGACCCGCGCTCCGCCGAACGAGCCCTCAGCCAAGCGCTCGAGCTCGACCCGGAACCGCTCGAAGCGCATTCGCAACGCGTCGACTTGATTCGAGCCCAGGGACGGACGGGGGACTTGGTGCATGCGCTTCGCGCCTGGGCCGAAGTCGACCCGAGCAGCGACCGTCGCATCGATCTTCTGCGCGAAGCCGCCGCTCTCGCACGCACGGAGCTGGCCGAGCCAGAGCTCGCCGCGGACTGCTACCAGGAGCTGATCGCCATCGCGCCGGACGACCTCGATGCCCTTCGGGCGCTATCCGAGATTCGACGCGATCAATCGCGATGGAACGAAGTCGTTGGCCTGCTCGAGCGACAATTGGAAATTGCGGCTGGCGACGAACGTGCCCAGGTGGCGCGGGCAACCGGAGAAGTGTACCAAGGCCAGCTCGGCGATCCGCGGGCCGCCATTCGGGCCTACGAGGTCGCTCTGGAGCTCGACGAGAACGACGCCAGCACGATGGACGCGCTCGAAGCGCTCTATCGAGACAACGACCGGCTAGAGGCGCTTCGGGCCCTGCTCGAACGCCGGGCGGGTTTGGCCAGCGACGAAGACCGGATTGCGATGCAGCTCCGGCTCGCCCAGCTCCATGAGCACTCGTTCCGCGACGAGGATGCCGCGATCGACATGTTCCGGCAGGTTCTGCTCGCCGATCCCAACCACGAAGTGGCAAACGCAGACCTCGACAGGCTCTACCAGGCGACGGGCGCATGGGACGATCTCATCGCCTTGCTCCTTTCGAGGGTCGCCCACGCATCAGACGAGGCGCAGCGCGGCTTGCTCGCGCGCGTCGCGGATCTTCACCTCGCAAAACGCAACGACGAGGACGCAGCGATCGTGATCTACGAGCGCATCAACACCGACCTCGGCGCCGATGAGGACTCCCTTCGCGCGCTGGCGGGGCTATACGAACGCAAAGGCAGCTGGACTCGTGTCGCCGACACCCTCGAACGGCTCGCCGGCCGCCTGGACGGGGACGCTGCCATCGAGCTGTCGCACCGTGCTGCGGACGTCTGGGAACAGCAGGTCGGCGATGTTCCACAGGCGGGGCGGGCGCTGCGGGGGGCCTACGAACGATTCCCGGACGATGCGGAGACCCGCGAAAGGCTCAAGGCCTACTACGAAACCGGCGGTGACTACGGGGCGCTGGTCGAGGTGATGGACGCGGAGCTTCGAGCCGCAAGCTCGGACGCAGACCGGCTCACGCTCCTGCGTGGGATTTCCGACGTCTACCGCGACAAGCTCGATTCGCCGGG
>JABDJF010000066.1 GCA_013002645.1 Myxococcales bacterium | reverse complement strand
CGCCGTCCAGTGGTTGCGTGATGGGCTCGGGCTGATCTCCTCCTCCGAGCAGATCGAATCCAAAGCGCTGGAGGTCAATGAAGCGGGCGATGTGGTCTTTGTCCCAGCGTTGGCGGGTTTGGGGGCCCCCTACTGGGACCCGCATGCAAGGGGCCTCATTTACGGGCTCACGAGGGATACGACGGCGGCGCACCTGGCGCGCGCGACCCTCGAGGGAATTGCCTTTCAAATCGTCGATTTGGTCGACGCCATGCAGGCCGATGCCGGTCGCCCTATTAAGCGTTTGAGGGTCGACGGTGGTGCGGCCCGAAATGACTTACTTATGCAATTTGAATCAGACATACTCGGGGTCACGATCGATCGTCCCGAGAATGTCGAAACGACTGCCCTAGGAGCTGCTTACTTAGCTGGCATGGCCGTTGGTGTATTCACCGGCCTGGATTCTGTTTTGGATGCTTACCGTATCGAGCGTAGCTTTGAGCCTCAGGTCACCCAAACCCAACGAGACGGGCACTTGGAGCGATGGCGCGACGCGGTGCGGCGGGCGCGAAGTACGATGGGAATAACATGAATGAGAATGATGTCGGGCGAGACAAACAAGACAAACAAAACAAACAAGACAAACGAGACGAAGAAGACAAACGAAATGATGATGCACTGGCGGTGCCCGTAGCCTGGGAGGCACTCGAAGACGCATTCGAAAACAACGCACCTGAAGTGCATAGCTACTTACACTTCGATACCGGAGAAGTGATTCGCATCGTCGACGGCGTTGCAGACCCGTCCATGCACACTCGCATCATGAACGACGCCCGGTATCTTCGGATCGATCCGGTCTCCTCGCGCGAGCAGTATCGATGGATGGAACGTTTCATCGCGACGGTCGAGGACGAAGAGCTCAGGCGCCGGCTCAACATCGCAATCGATGGGAAGGGCGCATTCCGGCGATTCAAAGACGCGCTGATGAGTCACCCGGTCGACCGGGAGCGCTGGTTTGCCTTTCGGTCAGAGCGTTTGCGCTCCTGCATGGAGTCCTGGCTCACCGCCCACGGGATTCACTCCGTCGAGCGACCCACCTGGCACGTTCCGACGGCCCAGGAGGTCCAACCGGTCGCTGGCGAAGAGCCGGCTCCGCCACAGGGGAACCCCGTCCCTCGACCAGCGGTGAGCGACATCCAGCGCAAGCGGCTCCACGAGCTCGTCGACGGGCTCGTCTCTCAGGACATGGACCTGGCCCAGACCTATCTCGAGCTGCTCCGGGACCGGCGGCGCGCATCGAGCCCGCTGGTGAAGGCGGGCTCTGACGCCTCGGTCGCTGCGGCGGCCAAGTCAGTCGATAGCGACTAGAACACCAGCACCGGCTACGGTCTGGGCCGGCTTGCACGGCCCAACCACAACATGTAGTGGGGGTCACGGGCTGACCCTCGCTTCTGGTCGCGCAAACCTTTGCAATCTCGTATGTTCAGTGATAGCCACGTCCAACTACTCCTTTGGGGGGCAGAGTGAAGATCAAGAAGCTCCAAATCGTTGGCTTCAAATCCTTCGTCGATACGACGACGGTACATATCGACCATGACATCACCTGTGTCGTCGGGCCGAACGGTTGCGGGAAGTCCAACATCGTGGACGCCATCAAGTGGTGTATGGGCGAGCAGTCCCCATCCCGTCTCCGCGGCAAGCACATGGAGGACATCATCTTCAGCGGAGCCGAAGGGAGAGGGCCCCACGGCTTCGCTGAGGTCACGCTGACCTTCGACAACCGAGATGGGCTCGCTCCCGCCGAGTACAGCGAATACGCCGAGATTCAAGTGACTCGGCGCCTCGATCGCCAGGGCAACAGCGACTACCTGATCAACCGCACGCCCGTCCGTCTGCTCGACATCACGAACCTCTTTCTAGGGACGGGCGTCGGGAAACGCGCGTACTCGATCATCGAGCAGGGACGCATTGGATTCATCGTCACCTCCAAGCCCGAAGATCGCCGGTCGATGGTTGAAGAGGCCGCGGGCATCAGCAAGTTCAGGTTGAGCAAGCGTGCTGCCGAAAGAAAGATGGATCAAACGCGCCAGAACCTCCTGCGTGTCACGGACATCATCGGTGAGCTCGAGCGCAGCCTCGCTTCACTCAAGCGACAAGCCCAAAAAGCCGAACGCTACAAGCGCTACAAGAAAGAGATGCGAGACCTCGACTTGTGGGTTGCATCGCACCGCTTCCTCGAGCTCAGAGGACAAATGGGCTCGGTCTCTGCTTGCTTGTCGAAAGCGAGCGAGGACATGCAGGCGAGCCGCCACGCGATGATCGCAAAAGAGGCGTCGGTCGAAGCGGAGCGAGTCTCGTTGCTTCGGCAGGGGTCGGAGGTCGAGCGCGGTCAAACGCACGCGTACGAGCTCGACAACTCGGTTCGGCAGCTCGAAGGCTTGATTCGGCAGCAGCAAGATCGACAGGCCGCGTTGACCGAGCGCAAGGACCTCGCGAACCGCGAGCTCCGCCAACTCGAAGTGCAACGCGAGGGCTTGCACGTAGAGGCGTCGACGGTTCGCCTTTCTTTGAGCGAGCTCGAGGCGCTCGAAACCGAGGCAGGCCAGCTCCTCGCCGAAGTCGAGGCAGAGCTCGAAATCCGCAAAAACGCTGCGGAAGAGGCCGATTTAGCTCTGCGGAACGCACGGGCTGGGCTCGCCGAAGGACGGGCCCGCGTCGCGGGCTCCGAGGCGGTTCTCGAAGGCTACGACGCGCGTCGCGAAGAGATTCGAGGCCGTCTCGAGCGCTTGCAAGACGAGCTGCAAGGGCTGACCGCACGCGAGGTCGAGTTCAAGCAGCAGCGCGGAGAGCTCGAGGCCCGGACGCACGGGCTGCGGAGCGGGAAGTCGGAAACAGCCGAGCGCCACGCCGAGATC
Source organism: Myxococcales bacterium (assembly GCA_013002645.1). Lineage (GTDB taxonomy): Bacteria > Myxococcota_A > Polyangia > Polyangiales > Houyiibacteriaceae > SG8-38. The sequence continues at coordinate 11,777 of JABDJF010000066.1, read as the reverse complement.
GAGGCATCGCTTTCGACGGGCAAGGAGGCGTTGCACCACGCGGACTCAGACGTCGATGCTCTCCGGGAGACGCTCGCCGTAACGAGCTCGCGGCTACGATCGATCAACGAAATCCACGAACGATTCGAAGGCGTCGGCGCCGGCACGCAAGCCGTGTTGACAGGGTACTCGAGCGCGGCGGGCGATGCCTCCCGGTCGGGCCTTGTCGGCTTGGTGGCCGATCGCTTGGAGTGCGCGCCGGAGCACGTTCGCGCCTTGGGTGCTGCGCTTGGTGGCGCGCTCGAATACCTGCTGGTCAGCGATACCGAATCGGCGCTGCGCGCGGCCGACTACCTCGCGCGCGAAGAGAAAGGCCGGGCGACCTTCCTGCCGCGCTCCCCGACGGGTGCTCCGCGTGTCGTTCCCCAATTCCCGACCGGCATGGGCATCGTCTCACCTCTGCTGAGTTTGCTGAGCTACTCACACGCCGACGACGCCTGGGTACGCTACCTGCTGTTCGACGTCTTGGTCGTGGACAGCTTGCAGACCGCCGCACGTCTGCACCGCGACGGCTTCCAGGGAAAGCTAGTGACCCTCGACGGGCAAGCCTTGCTGCGCGACGGCGCGGTGGTGGGCGGCGCGAAGGACGAGTCGGCCGCGCATCTGCTCAGGCTCAAGAGGGAGATCCGCGAGCTCGAGGAGTCGGCTGCTTCTCAGGGCGCTGCCCTCGAGCAGGCGATTGCCAATCAGGGCCGGCTTCGCTCCGGCATCGCCGAAGGGCAAGCCGCCATCGATTCGGCGAGGGTCCAGGCCCATGACGCTGAATTGGAGATTTTGGGCGCTGAGCGGGACCTCCGCATCGTCGAAATGGAGCTTCAGCGCATCGACGAACGGCGGAGCGAGATTGCCAGAGTCGAGGTCGAGGGGCGCGGTGCGCTTTCGCAGGTCGATGTCGATGAGGCCAACAGCCGGCGCCAGCTGACTGACGCTGAGCATGACGTGACCCACGCCGAGGAAGCCGTGCAGGTCGCCGAGAGCGTTCTCACCACGCGTCGAGGCGTGGTCGAGGAGCAGTTGACGAAGGCGACCGAGGTCAAGGTCGGGGCAACGCAGTCCCGTGAGCGCGCCGACCGTGAGCGCTCGGTCATCGGGCAGCTCGATCGTGCCGTCGCGGAGCTCGATGCGCGTGAAGAGCGACTTCGTGAAGACGTGGCCATCACCGATCGCGACCAGGGACAGGCCGCGGGTCGCATCCTCTTGCACCACGGTCGCCTCAGCGAGACCGCCCACGAGGCCGCCTTGGCCCGCCAAGCTCTTTCGAGTCAGCGCGCAGGCTTCGACGACGCGCAGACGCAGCTCGGCGTCTCGGAGGCTGCGCTCAAGCAGCTGCGCTCCAGCATCGACGTTCAGTCCGCCGAGCTCAACGAGCTCACGCTCCGCGAGCGCGAGATCAGCTTGTCGCTGGAACATCTCGAAGAGCAGGTTCAAGACAAGCATCGCGTCGAGCTGGCCTACGTCATCGGTGACCACCATGCGCGGCCCGTCCCCGGCGACGAGGTGACCGCGCGCGCCGAGGAGTTGCAGCGGCTCGTCGATAGGATGGGCGAGATCAACCTCACGGCAATCGAAGAATACGAGGAGAACGCTCAGCGCTACGAGTACCTCACCGGGCAGCGCCGCGACCTCGAGGATGCGCTCACCAAGCTCGACAAGGCGATTCGGCAGATGAACCGAGAGAGCCGCGCGCTGTTCCGCGAGGCGTTTGCCGCGATCAACGAACGGTTCAAGCGCATCTTCCCCATGCTTTTCCGCGGGGGCAAAGCCGAGCTTCGGCTCACCGATCCGCAGGACATCCTCGAGACGGGCGTCGAGATCGTCGCGCAGCCACCGGGCAAGCGCCTCGGTTCACTCGAGCTCATGAGCGGCGGGGAAAAGGCCCTCACTGCGGTCGCCATGATTTTCGCGATCTTCCAGTACAAGCCGAGCCCCTTCTGCCTCCTCGACGAGGTCGATGCCCCGCTGGACGAAGCCAACATCGGCCGCTTTGCCGAAGCCATCCAGCAGATGACCGACCGCTCTCAGTTCATCATCATCACCCACTCCAAGCGCACCATGGAGTTCGCCGACGTCCTCTACGGCGTCACCATGGAGCAGCCGGGTGTCTCCAAGCTCGTCTCCGTCGAGCTCCGCGGCGACAAGCGCCCCATCTCCCAAGCCGTCGAAGCCGCCGAATAGGGGACGCTCAAAGTAGTTCCAATGGGCTAAGAGCGCGCGCGCTGACTCCGGCCTGGACGAGCAGTGTGCGGCAGACGCATGATGGCCTCGTTCGAAGCCATAGAGAATCGATACCTAGCGTCGAAAGAAGAGGAGATCCGATGAGCGATTCCAAGAACCCCGCATACACAATCGTCCGACTCAACGTGAAAGATTACGCAGACTACATGCAACGCTATGGCTTTGCCGTCGGGGAGATGCTCCGAAAGGTCGGCGCAGAGGTTCTCGTCGCCTCAGAGACTGTGAAGGTCCTCGAGGGCGAGTGGGAGGCCAACTGGACGGTCGTTATCCGTTTTCCCAGCCTGGAAGTCGCGGAACAGTGGTACCACTCGCCGGAATATCAACCGCTCAAGGAGCTTCGGATGAACGAGCTCACCGAAGGCGGTCCGTTCGTCATGGTCGAGGGCTTCGACGCATCCCTTTTGGGCCTTTGAGGCCGACGTAGAACGCGACGCTCCGCGCGGACGAGGCCCTCTTGCTTCCTACCAGCTCCACTCGCGGAGCGCTTCGTAAACTTCTGGATGGTTCGCCAAACGCAGGTGGCTGATGCCCCCGAGCACGCGACCAGAATGAAAGGGGATACGCCGAGCTGGCTCGCGGTCGTGCCCTTGGGCGCTCGCCAATCGCACGAGCATGTCCCCGACCACCTGGCCGAGCGGATGATCTCTGTCTTTCGAGATGGTTGCTGCGACGAAGTAATAAGCGACGTGCTGGAGCAACGGGCGGGCCTCTTTGCTGTCTTCGAGCATTGCGTCGGGGTGTTTCTGCTCCTCCGCATCCGTGATGTAGCCGTACCGCAAGTCTTTGATGCCAGAGCTACGTGCGCCGAGCACCTCGGCGATGACTTGGGTGGCAGCGGTATCGAAGCGCCCGAGTGCTCCGGCAGTCAGATTCACCACCTTTTCGAGCGGAGCACCATGATGAGGTGTCGCAATCGAAACGACGTGGCGAAGCTTGGGCACCCAGGGTTCCCGATGCAGCGCCCCGTAGTGCGCAGCGCTTCGGCAGACGAGACCGCCCATGCTGTGGCCAATCAAGGCGATTTTCTCGATGTCGACGGGGTACGCTGCAAGCACATGCGACAGAAGGTCGGAGAGCGCTCGACCGTTTTCGGCGACGCGAAGGCCGGTGTTGTACCGAACGTACAACGGAGTGTAATCGCAGTCCGATTTGAGCTGACTTCCGAAGTTCATCTTCGGATCGCCGTAGTATTCTCGTGCGCCGATGTTCCACATCCATTCCGTGCAGCTCAATCCGTGCACGAAGACCGAGATCTTGTTCGAGGGATCCGAAATCGCCGAACGAAGCGCCTGCTCATCGATATCGAGCGGACGGCCCTCATGGCGCAAATGCATCGTCGGTGCGAGCATGCTGCCTTTTCGCCTGAGCCAGTCGCCGTAGAACCCGCTCACGCCGGCTTGGGCGTGATCGACCACCCAGCTGAGACTGCCAGCGGCATCGGCGCTCATCGGTGTGCGTAGCGCGGGCGCGGAAGCTTCGATGAGATCGGAGCTAGACACCGCAGCCTTGCGGATGCCAAGGCTGATCGTGCGAATGGTCGAGTAGATACCGCTTGCGATGGCCTCGTGCACTCCATTCACCGCCCGCGCTGGGGTCGCAAAGGGCTCAACGGGCGCGAAACGTCGGACGGACCGCCGTGCGGCGTTTTTGTGCGTTCGTTCGACCAGGTTCGTCGTGTCTTCGACGGCGTCGCAAACCGCTTCGAAGAAGCCTCTTACTCGATGCATGCTCTAAACCCGTCCGCTGAGAATGCACCATGGACCAACCCGCGTGAAATCGCACGCCGCCGGCCGTTCCTGATCGCGACCCGGGCAGCAATCCGATAGTCGCCGAAGAATCGAGCGTAGCGTTTGTGCGTGGCCAAGGTAGGATGACGGGGCGCGAGGCAGGGTGAGCATCCAGAACTCAGATTCGCAGAGGACCGCTTCGGACGGAGGGTTCCTGGATCTCTGGTCAGGCGTCGGCTTGGTGGTTGCCAACATGATCGGCGCAGGTGTGTTCGTGAGCGCAGGTTTCATGGCACAGGAGCTCAGTCCCGGATGGATCCTGACAGCCTGGGCAATCGGAGCCTTGCTCGCGATGGCGGGTGCGCGTGCCTATGCGGAGGCCGCCGTGATGATTCCAAGGTCTGGTGGCGAGTACCGTTATCTATCGGAGCTTTTTCACCCCGGCCTCGGTTATCTCGCCGGCTGGGCTTCGTTGCTCGTGGGGTTCTCCGCACCGATGGCGGTGAGCGCCTTTGCCGCGGCGGCATTTGCCGCGGCGGTGTTCGGGCCGTCGGACGCGCGCATCGGAGCGGCTGCCCTCATTGCCGCACTGACATTGTTTCATGCCGCCGGCCTTCGGCTCTCGAAGTGGACCCAAAACGTGCTCGTGATCGTCAAAGGCTTGCTCATTCTCGCCTTCGTCGCGCTGGGCCTTTCCCTGGGTGAATCGCGGTGGCCAAGCTGGTCGCCGCCGATCGCGCCCCCCAATTTTGCGCTCTCTTTTGCAGGTAGCCTGTTCTTCGTTGCGTATGCGTTTTCCGGATGGAATGCGGCGGCCTATGCGTCAGAGGAGTTTCACGCACCGCGGCGCGACGTTCCACGCGCCATGCTCATCGGCTGCGCGCTGGTTGGGCTCGCGTACCTATTGGTCAACTGGATTCTGGTCGTGAACCTCAGCCCAGAGCGAGCGCAAGTCGTATTCGAGTACGAAGAAGCAAGGGTGACCCTCGGACACCTAGTTGCCCAGGACTTCCTCGGAGAGCGCGGCGCCCGCGCCATGTCCTTGAGTATTGCGGCGCTCATGGTTTCGAGCAGCAGCGCAATGCTCTTGGTGGGTCCGCGGGTCTATGCAGAAATGGCCCGAGACGGGTTTCTGCCCTCGTTTCTGTGCGGCACTCCTGGAGCGCCACCCCGCGCCGCGGTCGTTGTTCAGGGCACCCTCGCGATTGCCCTTCTGTACCTACACAGTGTCGGAGAGTTGCTCAGCAACGTGGCGGGCGTTCTCGTCTTCTTTTCAGCCCTCGTCGCGGTCGGCCTCTTTTGGGCCAGGCGACGCAGGCCGAACCTCGAAACACCGCGCCCCTGGGCTCTCGTTGCGGCGGCCGTTTACGCCGGCTCTTCGGTTTGGATGCTTTACAACGCGTTCAGCGCACAAACGGGCCTCCTCCTGTGGATCACGATTGCGACTGGGGCTGGCCTCGTCGGCTATGCGTTGAGCGCGAAGCGGCCTAGCTGACGATCGCGTCCAAAGCGGACGCGTGGGACTCGGCGAGCTCTTCGACCGGTACTTTGCAAACGCCCTCAATCGCCACGGTTTGGCCAGCGACGGTTCCGATCTTTTCGAAAGGCACGCCATAGCGCTCGCAGATATCGCCAACCTCGCCGACTTTGCTCGGCGAAACGCTGACGAGAATTCGTGTCGGTTCTTCGCTGAAGAGCAGGGCGTGCGCCGGCGCGTCTTCACTCGAGGGTAGGCTGACCTGAGCGCCGCGCCCGTGCGCGATGCAAGCTTCAGCGAGCGCCACCGCGAAGCCACCGTCGCTGATGTCATGCGCGCTTCTGAGAAGCTTCCTGCGGACGAGATTGAGCATTGCGTGCTGCAGCTCGGCCTCCGCAGCGAGGTCGATCCCCACAGGCGCGCCCGACACCGAGCCGCTGTGCTGCACCAGCCATTCCGAGCCGCCGAGGACTCCGCGGGAAGGGCGTCCGAGGTGCGCAATGACATCGCCTTCGGACAGAAACCCGAGCCCCAGCCGATGATCGGGGTCTTCGAGTTGGCCCACTACGGCGACGGTCGGCGTCGGCAGAATCGCCTTTCGATCGGTCTCGTTGTAGAGGCTGACGTTGCCCGACACGACAGGCGCGCCCAACGCGCTGCACGCCGCGGCCAAGCCGTCGATTGCCTGCGAGAAGCGCCACATCTGTTCGGGCACTTCGGGGTTACCGAAATTCAGGCAGTCCGTGAGGCCGAGCGGCTTTGCTCCGACGCAAACGATGTTTCGTGTGCACTCGGCGACCGCCATCGCGGCGCCACCGTATGGGTCCAGCTCCACGTGCCGGCCGTTGCAGTCGACCGATACCGCGAGGAACTTCTCGCGCGTACCGGTCGCGTCTTCGCAAAAAGCTCGAATCACCGCAGCGTCGCCGTCTCCAGGACGAATCACCGTTCCGTTGCCAACGATATGATCGTATTGACGCCAAATCCAGGAACGGCTTCCGATGTTCGGCGAACCGATCAGGCGTACGAGCTCGGCGCCGAGGTCTTCGGGAGCGTCGCCGGTCATCGCGAACAGCGTGGCGCCCTCGTCTCGTCCCTGCTGGGGCCGATCGTACTTGGGCGCTGCGTTCGTCAGCAGGTCGACGGGTAGATCCACCACGACGATCGGATCGGGCTTGCCCGTGCCATCGAATGGGTCGTAGCCCGGGGTTGCTTTGCAAACGAAGCGCCCGGTGTCGGTCACACGGCCGACGATCGACGCATCGAGGTCCCATTTGGCACAGATATCGAACACCTCTCGTTCGCGTCCCGCTTTCGCGACCATCAGCATGCGTTCTTGCGATTCGCTCAGGAGCATCTCGTAGGGGCTCAATGCTTTGGTACGGCGCGGAATCGCGTCCAGATCGAGCTCGATGCCATTGCCGGCGCGGTCCGCCATTTCGACCGAAGACGAGGTCAGCCCCGCCGCGCCCATGTCCTGCACACCCGACAGACAGTCGGTCGCGAAGATCTCCAGGCAGGCTTCGAGGAGCAGTTTCTCCATGAAGGGATCACCCACCTGCACGGTCGGCAATTTACTTTCGGTTTCTTCGCCAAACTCGGCGCTCGCCATGGTTGCGCCGTGAATCCCGTCCCGGCCCGTTTTGGCGCCGACGTAAATGATTGGGTTGCCGATGCCCTCTGCAACTCCGAAGAAGAGGTCTTCGGTCTTGGCAATGCCCACCGTAAATGCGTTGACGAGGATGTTTCCGTCGTAGCTCGGGTCGAATTGCACTTCACCGCCCACGGTCGGGACGCCGATGCAGTTGCCGTAGCCGCCGATGCCCGCGACGACGCCCTTGACGAGCTGAGGGGTTTTCGGATGATCGGGACGGCCAAACCGGAGGGAGTTCAGCGAGGCCACGGGGCGCGCGCCCATCGTAAACACGTCGCGCAAGATGCCGCCAACGCCTGTCGCCGCGCCTTGGTAGGGCTCGATGTACGACGGATGGTTATGCGACTCCATCTTGAACACCGCGCAGAAGCCATCGCCGATGTCGACTGCCCCGGCGTTTTCCCCAGGCCCCTGAACCACTTGCGGGCCTGTCGTTGGAAGGCGCGCGAGATGGACGCGAGAAGACTTGTACGAACAGTGCTCGGACCACATCACACTGATGACGCCGAGCTCCGCATAGCTAGGCAAGCGCGAGAGGGTGGTCAGGACGCGGTCCCACTCTTCCTCCGCGAGCCCGAACTCGCGCGCGATCTCAGGGGAGCTATCGGGCTCACCGGGAAAGTTCGCCGGTCTGCTCATGCGAACCCCAAGTGACGCCGCAGCGATTTGAATAGCGTGAGCCCGTCGTCGTTGCCGAGGATGGCTTCGCTTGCCCGCTCGGGGTGCGGCATCATGCCCAGCACGTTTTTCTCCCGGTTGTAGAGGCCGGCGATGTCGCCGACCGAGCCGTTTGGATTGGCATCGCTGCCATTGGGCTCGGCACCGCCGTGCGTGCAGTAGCGAAAAGCGATTTGCCCTTCGCGCTCGAGGTCTGCGAGACCCTCATCCGTCGTGTGATATCGGCCGTCCGCGTGCGCAATGGGGAGACGAAGCACTTTGCCTTTGCCCATGTCGGTGAACGGACCTTCGTTTTCGACGCGTAGATAGATGTCGCGACACTCGAAACGAAGATGAGCATTCCTCGTCAACGCCCCTGGAAGGAGCCCCATCTCCGTCAGAATCTGAAACCCGTTGCAGATCCCGAGGACCGGTCCGCCGCGGCCGGCAAACTCGCGGACGGCGTTGTCGATCGGGCTGAAGCCAGCAATTGCGCCGGCGCGCAGGTAGTCGCCGTATGAGAAACCGCCGGGGATCACTACGGCGTCCGCGTCACCGAGGCTCGTGTTCTTGTGGAATGCGTACCAGGCGTCGGCGCCCACGACGTCGCGCACCGCGTGCAGTGCGTCCCAGTCGGCATTGGAGCCAGGAAATTGTAAGACAGCGACTCTCATCTGACGTTTCCGTGGTCGTCGGCGCGCGGAGCATAGAACGGACCGGCCGGCAGGCAACGCGGAAGCGATGCTATCGGACCAGCTCCAGATAGCCGTGGCTGATCTCAGGTTCGAGCCCCTCCACCGGGCTCATCCGAAACACGATCGTTCCTCGGCAGCTCGACGCGTCCACGAGCCCATACGCACGGCTGTCCTGTCCCATGTAGCCGCGGTAATCACCGAGGAGGTACAGCTTGCCCGCCGGGACTTCCATCTTGTCGACGTGGTGACGACGATTCTCGCCGAGGAAGATGCGGTGTTTGCCGGTCCCAAGGTACTCATCGCCCCAAGTTACCTGCACGGTTCGGTCGGTGTCGGCATTGTAGAACGAGCTGCTGCCCGCTCCGCTGTAGTCGACGGGCGTGCCATCGATGAGGAGCTCCGTGCCGAACGAATCGATCGTCGTTCCGCCGGTTGCTGCGACCCGCGCGACGACCCAGCCATCTTCCGTTGGGTGCCGGCAAACCGCAATCGACCCGGGCGTGGGGGTCGCTCGCTTGTTGATCAAGACGCGCTCTCCTCGGAGCAGCGTGGGCGCCATCCCGTTGTGACCGACCTCCGCCATGTCGAACAGGAAGACTTTCAGCAGCAGGGCGATGACGATGAAGATCGCGCCTACCCAGGAAAGGCAGCCAAGCCCGCTGCGAATCGCCCCCATGCCCCTGGCTATTCACCGTTTGAGAGGCACTTGTCAAGCTCGCGAACGAAGAGCTGCAGGGCTTCGTGAGGCTGCTCGGCCGCATAGACCGCCCGCCGGATCGCGACACCGAACGCGCCTGCACGAAGCAAAGGCGTCAAATCCTCGGGACGCACGCCACCGAGGGCATATGTCGGCATGTCGACATCGGCGATCGCCGCCCGAAACCCATGAACGCCCATCGGCTGAGCCTTGCCGGGGACATCAAAGATGGGGCTCAAGAAGGCGTAGCTGGCGCGTTCACGCGCGGCCGCCCGAACGCCCCTGCGGTCGTGGCGAGAGACGCCGAGGATTGTGATTGAAGGAAAGTGCTCGTGAATTCTGGCCGGGGGAAGGCCGAGCTCGGGCAGGTGCACGCCGTCTGCGCCCACGATCGCCGCGAGATCCATCCGTCGGTTGACCGTCAGCGCGCTGCCCGTGTCACGCGTGATCGCGCGCAGCTCATGGCCCCATTGGATGATCTGCCGATCGGACGCCCGTTTGGCTCGAAGCTGCACACCCAGAACACCGGGCGGGCATCCTTCGACGGCGCGCCGAAGCGGGGCGACCGGACCGTCTGGGTGGTTCGGGTCTGTGATGATCCAAATCCGCGGAAGGCCTTGCGTCATCGCGGTGGACTCAGGAGTGGCTGTCGTGGTCGGAGCCGATGACGCCCTCGAGCGGGCTCGATGCCGTTGCGTAGAGCCTGCGTGGAATCCGGCCTGCGAGGAATGCGTCGCGGCCGGCCTCGACCCCCGCTTTCATCGCGCGGGCCATTCGAACCGGATCCTCGGCGCCGGCGATCGCCGTGTTCATCAGCACGCCGTCGATGCCGAGCTCCATGGCAATCGCCGCGTCGGACGCGGTGCCGACGCCGGCGTCTACGATCACCGGCACCGTCGCGTGCTTGACGATGATCTCGATATTGAACGGATTGCGAACGCCGAGCCCGCTGCCGATTGGCGCGGCCAATGGCATGACCGCAGCGCAGCCGAGCTCCTCCAGGCGGAGGGCCGAAATCGGATCGTCGTTGAAGTAGGGCAGGACCGTGAAACCGTCGTGCACCAAGGCCTTGGCGGCCTCGAGCGTTGCCGGCACATCGGGGAAAAGCGTTCGCTCGTCGCCGATGACCTCGAGCTTGATCAGCGGCGTGTCTAGAAGCTCCCGCGCAAGCCGGGCCGTGCGGACCGCATCTTCGGCGGTGTAGCAGCCAGCGGTGTTGGGAAGGAGTGTGTACTTGCCCTCGCGGAGCACCGTCATGATCGAGTCAGCTCCGGTTGCCTTCAAATCGACCCGGCGCACCGCAACCGTGACGACTTCGCAGCCAGAGGCCTCCAGCGCCCGTTTCGCAGTGTCGAGGTTCGGGTACTTCCCGGTACCGGTGAACAAGCGCGATCGAAACTCGAACTCGCCGATCTTCAGAATGTCTTCGGACACCTAACCGCCTCCTACGAAATGAACCACCTCGACCCGGTCACCGTCGCTGAGACGGGTGCTCTCGTGCAGGGCCCGAGGGACGACTTCTTCGTTGCGCTCGACGGCCACCAAGGTGTCCTCGAGGCCGAGAAAGGCAAGCAGCTGCTTCACCGTCGTGCTCGGCTCAACCCGCCGTTCTTCACCGTTGACCACGAGACGCATCGGCCGAGAGCGTAGAGCGGGGGCAAAGGCGCTGCAAGCGGCTTCGAAGATGGGCGCGCTCGTCTCCGAATGATAGGCTCGGCCGCGTGAAGCGCATCGTCCATGGCGACAATTTGCAGGTTCTGCCGACGCTCCCCCGCGAGCACGCGCGCCTGATCTACATCGACCCGCCGTTCAACACAGGGCGGCCGCAATCTCGCGAGCGGATGCTGGTGCGGGCTGCGGACCATGGTGAGCGCAAAGGGTTCGGCGGCCGCCGCTACGAGGTCGAGCGGCTCGACAGCCCCACGTACCAAGACGATTACGACGAGTACCTCCCTTTCTTGATGAGTCGAATCGAAGCCGCGCTGCCCTGCCTCACCCGCGACGGTTCGCTCTTCGTGCACCTCGACTACCGTGAAGTGCACTACGTGAAAGTCGCCCTCGATCGTCTGCTCGGCCGGGATTGTTTCCGCAACGAGATCATCTGGGCCTACGATTTTGGCGGCCGCCCGAAGCGCTGGTGGCCCGCCAAGCACGACACGCTGCTCTGGTATGTGCTCGACCCCAAGCAATACGTCTTCCAGTTCGAAGAAATGGACCGCATTCCGTATATGGCGCCCGGGCTCGTGGGAAAAGAGAAGGCGGCACGCGGTAAAACACCGACCGACGTCTGGTGGCACACGATCGTTCCCACCAGCGGCAAAGAGAAGACAGGCTACCCGACGCAGAAGCCGCTGGGTGTGCTGAACCGCATCATCAAGGTGCATAGTGAGCCTGGCGACACGGTTCTGGACTTCTTTGCGGGAAGTGGGACGACCGGTGAGGCTGCGGCGCGCCTAGGCAGAGGGTTCGTGCTGATCGACGAGCATCGTGAGGCGATCGAGGTCATGCGCGGACGGCTCGCACAGTGGGAGCCCGAGCTCGAGATTCACGCGGAAGCTCAACGTGGCACCAGCTCGACCTCGAAGAGCTGAGGCCA
>JABDJF010000063.1 GCA_013002645.1 Myxococcales bacterium | reverse complement strand
CGTCATCGAAGCCGTAGTAGCGATCGGCAAAGAAGATGTGCCCGCTCATCTCTCCGGCGAGAAGCGCATTCTCCTGCTTCATCTTGGTCTTGATCAGCGAATGGCCGGTCTTCCAGAGCACGCCACGGCCGCCATGCGCCTCGATGTCGTCGTACATCGTTTGCGAGCATTTCACTTCGCCGATGATCGTCGCCCCGGGGTGATTCTTCAGCAGGGCGCGCGAGAGGATGATCATGAGCTTGTCGCCCCAGATGACCTCGCCGCGCGCATCAACCACCCCGACGCGGTCGGCATCGCCGTCATAGGCGAAGCCCAGCTCGAGCCCACCTTTCATCACACGGTCGATGAGCATCTCGAGCGTTTCTGGCTCTGTCGGATCGGCGTGGTGAACGGGAAAGGTGCCGTCCATGTCGCAAAGCATCGCCACGGGTTCGAGACCCAGCGCCTTCGCTGCTTGGAGGGCGAGGGGGCCGCCCGCGCCGTTTCCCGCATCGATCGCGAAACGGATGTCGCGTCGTCCGAGCTGGATGTCCTCCTGTGCCCTTTTCACATAAGCCGGCCTTGGATCGATCGTCTCGATGGCGCCGCCCCCAGCGCGGTGGAAGCGTTCGTTCTCCATCACGGCGCGGAGCTCTTCGATGTCGTTGCCGTACAGCGAGCCCTTGCCCACCATCATCTTGAAGCCGTTCTCGTCCGGCGGGTTGTGACTCCCCGTGATTTGAACGCCGCCGTCGAGGTCGAGCTCATGCACGGCGAAGTACAGGAGCGGCGTGGGGCCGACGCCGATGTCGACCAGCTGTAGTCCGGTTTCCATGAGCCCGGCGCACAGGGCCTCATGCAGACGTGGCGAGCTCAAGCGGCAGTCGCGTCCCATGCCGACGCGCTGCAAGCCTCTCTTGGCAAAGAAGGTGCCTAAGCTCAGGCCCAACGCCCGCACGAACGAGTCGCCGAAATCGCGCTCGGCGTGGCCACGGATGTCGTATTCCCGAAAAACGTGGGGATTCATCGGATCAACGTCTCTGGTCGCCGCGTTCACGAAGCGCGGCGACGACTTTCCGAACGTCTTGGGCGCGCTCCCTCGGGATGATGAGAAGCGCGTCGCCGGCGTCCACCACGACGAGGTCCTGCACCCCTACCAGTGCAACGCGCTTGCCGTCGGGCGCCGCGACGAAATTGCCGCTGGCGTCGATCGTGATGGCGCCTTCTGGCACGACGTTGCCCTGCTCATCTTGGGGCGCGAGCTCCCACGCCGAAGTCCAGCTTCCAAGGTCGGACCATTCGAAGGAGCCAGGGACCACGCTCACCTCGCTCACCTTTTCCATGATGCCGTGGTCGATGCTCACCGCTGGCAGCTCTCCGTAGGTTTCGCGAACCATGGCTGCCTCATTTCCGGATCTTGCCGCCTCGTCGTAGCGCTGCAGCTCCCGACCGAGACCGGGAAGGTGTTGATCGATCGCGTCCAGGATTCGAGAGGCCAGGAAGAAGAACATTCCGCTGTTCCAGAGGAAATTCCCGTTCGCGACGAACTGTTCGGCGCGTTGGAGGTTCGGCTTTTCGACGAAGCGTCGGGCCCGAAAGACCCCCGGGTCGATCTCCGAGCCGACTTCGATGTAGCCGTAGCCGGTTTCTGCTCGCCCGGGGCGAATTCCGATCGTGACATAGTCGCCGTGTGTTGCGGCTTCGAGCCCGCGACGCAGCGTGTCGACATAGGCTTCTGTTTCGCCGATGTAGTGATCGGCCGGTAGGACCGCCATGATCGCATCCTCGTCGAGCCGCTTCACGTGCGTCGCTGCCCATCCAATACAAGGCGCCGTGTTTCGACCCTCCGGCTCGGCGAGGATCTGCTCAGGCCGCAGCTCGGGAAGCTCTCGCTCCACCTGCTCGCGGAGTTGCTCTGAGGTGACGACGAACGTGCGTTCCGCGGGAAGCACGTCCCAAACGCGCTCCGCGGTCGCTCGAAGCAAGGAACGCTCGTCCGGGCCAAGCGCGAGGAACTGCTTGGGCCGGTCGCGCCGCGAAAGCGGCCAGAATCGCGTGCCGGAGCCTCCGGCCATGATCACCGCATATGCTTTTTTGCTGTTTGTCATGAGCCAGTCCGTACCTCAGCGCGCGATCAGGAATAGGCCGAGGGGCACGAGGTAAATCGCGAACGTCCACATTCGTCCGACGAGAATGATCTGTCGAAGGATAACAAGCGAGACGTATCCCGTCACCAAGGCCGTCGCACCTCCAACCCACGCACCGAGACCGAGCGACCCTAGCCCTTCGGCGCCGCTTGCCTCGAAGGCGGCGGCTCCGACGATGGCTGGCAGTGACACCAGGAACGAAAACCGAAATGCGGCGTTGCTCTGCACGCCCAGTAGCATGGCCACCGCGATCGTGACCCCGCTCCGGCTGATCCCGGGGAGAACGGCAACGCCTTGCGCGAGTCCGATGCCGATCGCCTGCGGCCACGACACCTCGTCACTCGATCCTCGGGCAATGCCGCTCGCGAGCAGGAACGCCGCCGAGATCAGGAACCCGTAGCCGACCAGTCGGAGATCCGTGGCGAACGCCTCGGCGGTGTCGCGGAGAAACAGTCCAATCGTAGCGGTGACGAAAGTGGCGAGCAGAATCCCGACCAGGGTGCGCCCCTCTGGGGTGGTCACGAAGCGCTCGGGCCTGCGTATTGCGGCTCCTGCTTCCCGGATCAACACCGCGATGTCCCGCCGAAACAATAGGACCGTCGCGAGCAATGTGCCCAAATGAAGGAGAATGACGAGCGCAAGCGAGCTCTCGACAATGCCGAAGTAGTGTGCACCGATGGCGACATGCCCGCTGCTCGACACGGGCAGGAATTCCGTCAGTCCCTGCAATGCGCCCAGTGCGGCTGCCGTCAGCGCATCGATCCCCTCAGACAAGTGTCAAGGCATAGCGGTTGTCGCGTAGCACTGCAAGGACCACGGGTTCCGGTTCTTCTGGCATGGGGCGATGGCTGTTTAGTTCCGCTTCGACTAGGATTCGGCCGGCTTCATGCGAGAGACGTGGAACGCGGCCCGAGTTGGCCTGATGGTGGTTATCGGACTGATCGTCACCTTTGCCGTCTACCGCTACGTCGACGAGCGATCGTCCACGGACTCGGGGTACGGGGTCTACGCGTACTTCGACGATGTTCAGGGGCTGGTCGCGAAGTCTCGGGTCCTGGTTGCCGGTATTCCCGTTGGCTACATCTCGTCAATCCGGCTGGAGGGTACCCGCGCCCGGGTCGACCTCCGCATCGAGGGCCACCTCACGCTCTACGAAGATGCCGGGGTCACCATGCGAAGCCTCTCGCTGCTTGGGGAGCGGGCGCTCGTTCTCCGACCGGGAACACCCGGGCTGCCGGTGATTCCCGACGGAGGGGAGATCCGTGGCACCGAGCAGGGTGTGCAGACCGACGACATCATGGTGACTGTCAACGACATTGCTCAGAGCGTGAAAAAGATCACGGCCCAAATGGAGCGGGCGTTTGGGACCGAGGAAGCGGGCGACCGCATGGAGAGCGCGCTTCGCAATCTCAGTGACGCGCTCGAGAACATCAAAGTGGTCACCGACGAGGCGGGTCCCCGAATCGTCCGCATCATGGAGAACGTCGAGCTGGCCACCGACGATCTCAGCGAGATCATCCACAAGCGGAAGGGCGACATTGACCGCGGGGTCGCAGAGGTCGACGACACGATCGCTTCGATTCACCGCGCGGCCGAACAACTCAACGACGTGCTCGCAGACGTGAAAGAGGTGACGGGCCGCACGGCGCGTGGCGAGGGCACCATCGGCCGCCTCACCCAGGACGAAGCGCTCATCGACGAAGTGGAAGGCGTCGCCCAGGGGTTGAACACCTTCGTTGGTGGCCTGGCCAGGCTCCAGACCATCGTGGGGCTGAGAAGCGAGTACTACGCCCTAGCCAACGCGTTCAAAACGTATTTCTCGATTTACATCAGACCCCGCGAAGGACGCTACTTTCTCTTCCAGGTCGTGGACGACCCGAGAGGATCGATCCGCGTCTCGGAGAGCATCATTCGCCAGAGCCCCCCGCCGACGTTCTTTCCGAACGAGTACAGGCGTACCGAGATCTCGCGCACCAATCGGCTCAGGTTTTCGGCGCAGTTCGGCAAGACCATTTCCTTTGCAACGTTTCGTTTCGGCATCATCGAGTCGAGGGGCGGGCTCGGTTTGGACCTCAAATTCGTCCGCGATCGGCTCGAGATCAACAACGACCTCTTCGAGTTCGGCCGGCGGATCTATCCGCGCCTCCGAATTCGTGCAGGCTTTGAAATCATCCGTCGATTCTGGCTAGTCGCCGGTATCGACGACGCGATCAACGGCGGCCGCGATTACTTCTTCGGCCTTCAACTGCGTTTCGACGACGAGGACCTCAAGCCATTGATACCGTTCGCGACCGGTGTGCTATGAGTAGCGTAGCGCGCGGGGCCGGCGCCGTCGTGAAGTCGCCGGTCGGGTTCGCTCGCGGCTTGTCGTACGCAGCTCGGGGCATGCGCTTCGTCTACTTGAAGCACCCCGGGCTCGCCCGATACTGGCTGTTCCCCGTTTTGATTACCGGTATCGCGCTGGTGGCCGTCTTCTACGGTGCGGGGAGCTACAACGAAGATGTCGGCGCTGCGCTCTGGTCGCTCTTCCCGGAGAGTTGGAACGAGGCGACCGGCTGGGTCGGCGGCCTGCTGAGCGCCGTGCGCTGGGTTGTCGAGTTGATCGCTGCAATCCTGATCGTCCTGCTGGGCTTGGTGCTGGTCCTTCTCTTATCGAGCGTCGTGGCTGCGCCGTTCAACGACGCCCTCAGTGAGGCGGTGGAACACATTCTGACCAGCACGCCGGCGCCGCCGTTTTCATTCGGCCGCATGCTCGCCGACATCGTGCGGACGGTGCGGCTCGAGCTCGGCAAAGCTTTGCTCTACCTCGCGATCGTCGGGCCCATGTTTCTCTCGTCGTTCTTCATCCCAGGAGTGGGCCAGGTCATCTCGCTCGTCGGATTTGCGCTCACGGCGGTCTATCTCGGCATCGACTACGTCGATTGGCCCGCGGCCCGGCGTGATTGGTCGGTCGGCGATCGTGTCGCGTTCACTCGCCGCCAGCTGCCCGCCGTTGCCGGCTTTGGAACCGGTGTCTGGGTCTTGCTCTTCATCCCGCTGGTGAATCTGCTTTTCATGCCAGCCGCCGTGGCCGGTGGGACCATGCTCTTCATCGAGCTCGAAGCGACCGAAAGTTAGCGGTTTTTCGCGCTTTTTGTCGACGGGGTCCGCTCGGTGCTAACTTGTGGGTGAGGGGATTGGTTATGCAACGTTCATCTCATTGGGCGCTCTTGGTGGCGTTCGGATTGTTGTTCGGCGTCGGCATGGGCGCCGACACGGGTATGGCTAGCGCCCGGTCGCCAAGCGCGCTCGAGAGATCCATGGGCGACATCCAATGGGGCTGGTCTCCCAAGCAGGTGTACCGCCACCTGAAGAAGAAGATCGAAGCCTCGTACCGAGAGCCAATCTCGAAGACGACCGATGCGATCGAGGAAGACAGGCTCCGCCACAAAATGGCCGAAGAGACGCGAGAGATTCGCGATTCGTACCTGGAGTTCGATGGCACGCCCAGCGCGTACGATTCCGGCTATCTAAAGGGTGAGTTCACCCACAAAAATGGCGAATCTCTGTTACGAGTACGAACCAAGAACACGCAGGATTTCTTCTTTTTCATCAATGAGCGTCTTTGGAAGAGATACCGGGCGTTCGATGCTTCCGTGTTCGAAGGCGCCAGCTTCGCCGACTTCGGCGGCGCGCTTCAGCAGCGCTACGGCAAGGCGAAGACCAAGAGCGGCGTCCCCACGCCTGGGGCGCCATCCACCCAATAGCTGGAGTGGAAAGAGCCTCGGATTCTGGGCCGTGCCGTGGACAACAATGAATTTTACGGCTTTTACTGCCTGGTCCTCGAAGATCCGAAGACCGTCGCCCAACTCGGCAAGCTTCGGAAGAACAAAACGGACGAGGCCGCGGCGACCGCCGGGTTGGTCGAGATGGTCGAGGAACAGAGCGGTGAAGATCAAAACGCCGATATCGCCGACCGCATCACCGGCGAGATCCGACGTCACGACCGCCCCGAGGTCGTCGACCAGAAATAGCACCGACGTAGGTCGGGGTAGGATTTACACCGCCCACTTGCCGCGGATACGCTTGTGAAGCCCGAAGGGACCCCCACGTGCGGTATCGTCTACGGTTTCATTTGCAAGAGGTTGACCTGGTCGGTGAAGAAATCATCATCGGCCGCGGTTCGATGGGAAAGATCACCATCGACGATCCGATGCTCTCACGGCGTCACATTCGAATCGACCTCTCCGGAGACGCGCCGACCCTGGAAGACCTCCGCAGCCGCAACGGAACTCAGCTCAATGGGCGCGCGCTCGTCGACCGCGCAACCTTGAACGATGGAGACCGAATTCGCATCGGGACCCAGGAGCTCGTGTTCCTGGCTCCCGAGAGCGCGGTGAACAACGACCGGAACACGAGCGCGCTTCGGTTCTGTACGGGCTGCGCGATTCCGTATCCGGCTCGGAGCTTGCATTGTCCACACTGCGGGGCCGTCCAGGACGAAGAAGGCACAAGCCCGGACGTGCGCGATGGCGTCGCCTCCGGATGGACGTTCCACCTGCTGTCTCAGGTCGCCGTCCGCGCGATCGAGCAGGGGCGCCTGACCGACGCCGAGCGGATGATGTCCCGAGGGGTCGCTGAGCTCGAAGAGCAACTCGGCCGCGGAATTGAGGTCGAATCAGCCCACGTAGTCGAGGTCGCCGAATGCTCGACGAGGCTTGGCTGTGCGCTTCGTAGCGCCCGATGGATTGAGGTTGGCGCGAGACTCTATCGGCGCGGGGGAGAGGCGCCGTCGCGTGACCTGCTCACGCTGGTCGACGAGCTGCCCGCGGACGCCAGCTTAGCCGGTGCGATCAGCGCCTTGCGCCACGCTGGACCTGGAACGCGTCGCGCCGTTTGATGCGCCTAGTTCGCGGATATGACCTGTTCGAGCCCTTGGAGCCGTCCGACGAGGAACCGTTCGGAGGCGCCGTAGCCAGCCGAATGATTCCGTAGGACGCCCAGGTACGCCCTGAGGTAGGTGGCCTGGGAGTACTTGTGAGCTCGTACGAGGTCGTGAAGCGCTTCGATCGTCTCCGCCTCCATGAGACGACCCGTCGCGGTGTGCATGCGAAACACCCAATCGATCCATCGAGTGTTGCGGAGGCCTCGGGCTAGCTGCAGCGCATATCCGGTCGCTCCCGCAAAGAGAGCATCCGGGTCATCCTTCTCGGAATCGCTCAGCGGCCGGTCCGCTATCGCGCGTTCCAGAATCGTATCGAGGTGCGGGAGCAGCATGCGCTCGGCCTCCTCGAATCGGCCCATCGCGATCGCTTTGCTTGCAATGCCGGCGATCACGTCGAGGGCGCGTTGCGTTCGCGTATCTTCGGCGCCCCATGCGTGCGAGCTCGAATCTACGCTCCGTCTACTGCCGAGCGTTTTCGCCGCGTCAGAGCTGAGACGTTTGCCGCAATCACCGCACCGACGCTTGGCCGAACCGTTAATCGCGCCACAGACCTCACAAACGACGTAGTCACCGGTCTGGGCTACGCGTTCCTTGAGCTTTGCTGCGTCGATGAGAACGAGCTCCTGAGAGCCGATGTAGACGCGGTCCATGTGCTCAATTCGTCGAGGACTGTTGATTCGCACCCCGTTGACCGCGACGCCGTTTCGGCTGCGTAGATCTTCGACCACGACCGTGTCCGGGCCCACATGCAGCATCGCGTGCTTCCGAGACACCAGTCCATCGGCCAATGCGAGATTGCAGGCCGAGCTTCGACCGATGGTGAACTCCCCGAGAGGCATCTCCAAGTTGGTCGACTGATATCGCAGTCTGAATCGCGGCACCCCAGTTGGCAGTTTAGCAGTTTGCGCGTTCGGAGGTCGAATGAAGTGCGCCGGGAAATCCGGACGCCTACACCCGAAGCCGGACCGGACTAGAAGCTCGCGATCTCCTCGAGCCCCGCGACGGCTCCGAGTCCCTTTTCGAGGCTGCCCTGGGTCTCGAGCGTCGAGTCCATGAGGCGCGCAAGAGCCGCCAAGTCCCGTCGATACGAAGCGAAGGCGTTCTTGCGCTGGCCGAGGACTCCGGCCGATTGATCGGGATTGGTAAGAATCACGTAGTTGCTGGCGCTCTGGCGCAAGTCCTGACCCGCATAGAGCTCTTTGTCGAAGGGCTTACTCCCGCGCGTCGCGCGCACTTTGAGCTTCTTGGAGTCGGCCGCTGCGTCGGGCATGTCGACGTAGACCAAGCCACAGCGAAAGCCCCCTTCGCCAAGCGTCGGCACGCAACCGGTCGGGCTGGTGGTGAGGGCGGTCTCGTCCTGCGCGGCCTCATCGAGCTCGGCGCGTCGCGCCTCCGGGAGAACCCTCGCGGCGAGGCTATCGAATTTGTCCCAAAGCTGGCCGACTTGGCGTGCATACAGGAATAACGAGTTGACGGTCTCGGCATTGAACTTCGTGTAGTTCAGGCCGGTGAAGTCGGCTGCCGTAAACGGAGTCGGCAAGGCGCGCAGTCGTTCGATGGCCTCATAGTCGACCGAGGGGCCCTCGCCCGGCCGTGACTTGGCCGCGTCGGCCGCGCGAACGAGGAAGCGCTTGGCTTCCGTCACTTGGTCTGCCGCGGCGCGAACCCCCTGATAGACAGCCTTGCCGTCGCGCACCGCTAGGTTGTACGCGGCGCGCTTGCTCATCACCGTGGTCGCCAGAACGCCGAGAAACAAACCAAGAAGGGCGGCGCCAGCGCCGCTCATCATCATCAGTTTGCGAACGCGTCGGTTCTTGCCTTCGTGCGCAGTGGCGACGGCCTGCTCGTCGACGACGATACGGACTTCCCGCTGCGCAGATCCCTCTGCGGACGAACCTCCGAACGGCCCCGATCGCTTCGCCGCCTGCCCCCCGACGAAACCCGGTGGCGGTGCGACACCTCCCAGCGTCGGCGGCGGCGGCGCAAGGCCTCCTTCTTCGACACCTGTTGCCGGAGCCGCCGCGGTCTGCCGGCCTAGACGTTCGCGTATATCGCGGACTTTCTTGGATTTTTGGA
>JABDJF010000056.1 GCA_013002645.1 Myxococcales bacterium | reverse complement strand
TTGAGCCGTGCCCGCCCGAGGAGATCGCCCGAAAGGTGTGGCGCGCGGTTCGAAAGGGATGAGGAGGGAACGTTGCTCAGATACATCGCAACCATGACCATCTTCGGCATCGTCGCAGGCACCGGATCGATGGCAGCAGCCCAGGCTGCGGAGCCTCCGGAGACCTACGAATACCGGATTCAACCCGGGGACACCTGCGCAGCCATCGCCGAGCGCCTCTTCGGCAACAAACGACGCTGGGATCTGATCCATAAGCACAACCCCGACATGGGCCCCGCTCCGCACCGCTTGGTGCCGGGCCAGGTGCTGATCCTGCCGCGGCTCGAGCAAGGTCCCGACGCCCGGCTCACCGACGTGGAGCGCACCGTGCAGGCACGCGCGCCGCAGAATCCGGACTGGGAACGCGCACGGCGAGGCAAGGAGCTCTACCGCGGATGGCGCGTCAACACGCTCGAGCGAGCGTCGGCGGATGTGACGTTTCAGGACGGATCTCTGGTGCAGATGAGGCAAAACACCCTGATCATCATCTACGGAGGAGTGTACCGCGACGCGC
Source organism: Myxococcales bacterium (assembly GCA_013002645.1). Classification (GTDB taxonomy): domain Bacteria; phylum Myxococcota_A; class Polyangia; order Polyangiales; family Houyiibacteriaceae; genus SG8-38. The sequence goes on along the minus strand of JABDJF010000056.1, from coordinate 2,656 downwards.
GGCGCAAGACCACGGAGGCAAGCCTGGAGCGCGGCACGCTTCGAAGCCGGCTGAGCGAGTTCCGATTAGAGGTCAAAACGCCGACTGCGCAAGCCGGTCTCGACGGAGGAAGCTCCGTTCTCAGCGTCGACGATCAGGGGACCAGCTTTCTTTCGAACCACGACGGCGGTGAGGCCCAGTTCAAGGTGGCGACCGGGGAAGCGGTCCGTGTGAAACCAGGGTTCGGCTCCAAGGCTCGAAAGGGCATCCCTCGCCCGACCAAGCCGAAACCGCTGCCCCCGACGCCCAATTGGAACAGCGATCTCGATTTGACTTTCCCGGGCATTCGCGCCGAGGGAGGCACTGTGCGTGGCGCGTGGAGCCCGGTCGAAGCGGCCACGTCGTATCGGGTTGAAATCGCCAAGGATCGCGAGGGTGGCGAAGTCGTCGTCGCGACGCTGGTGCCTTCTTCGGTCACGAGCTTCGAGATTCATCGGCTGCCCGAAGGGGTTTACTTTGCGCGCGTCTCGAGCATCGATGGAGAGGGTTTCGAAAGCCCGCAATCTTCGGCGCATGCAATGAACGTGCACTTGGTCCATCTCGAGCTTCCGGGCCAGGACGCCGATGAAAGCACTGTCGCCACGCCCGGCGACGCTAGCGATGCGCCCCTCCCGGCCCGTGTGCTGCCAGGCACCAAAGTCATCGCCCCCACCGGATTTCGCTGCGGTACAGGGAGCCAAGACGAGGCTAGGGCGTTCGAATTGGCAGACGCTGGGGTTCACGAAGTGCGGTGTGTGAGCGACGAGGGCGAGGCCGTGCCCCCGATCGAGGTTGCCGTGGTCGCGCCCGTCTTGAAGCTCCTCGAACCCGAGGCGAAGGTGCCGCTCGTTCAAGGCCAGGATCCCTGGCGCGTGGCGGTCGCCGTGCAAAGCGAGCTACCGCTCCCGGATGCCGCTCGTTTGCGAGCCCCCAATGGGTTCACTCTCGACGAAGTTTCCACCAGTGGGAACGCGACCACGATGGACCTCGGGGCGACCAAGGAAAGCCCTGACGCGCTCGCCCTCGCACTGGTAGTCGGACCGGCGAATGACGAAACTGTGCTTGCTACACTCCAAATCGACCTGATCGAATCCGAAAGGCTCGATTTCGCGCCGAACGAGGCACTCGGCCTCATGCTCACGCCGAACGTTCTCGCGTTGACCAACGATCGTCGGGAAGGTTCAGGCCCGTTTGCGACGATCGCCTACCTTGGCGACCCGAAATCGGACAACGGCAAGTGGCGGCTGAGCCTCGGCGCCGAGATCGCACCCGTTCGACGCGCCCGCATCGGCATCGCCATCCCCGTCGATGTGCACCGTTCCGGGGTATCGCCCGTGCCCGTCCGTGACGAAGGGATTCTCGTCTGGGGCGGCTACCGCATCTTCATGCGCCGCGACTTCTCACTCTACACGGAGCTCGGCGTTTGGTTCCCAAGCGTCGGAGATAGCGAGGCCGTCGTGCGCACGCGCTTTGCACCTGCGATTGAAGGCTCGTACTTGCTCGTCGATCGGCTTCTGTTTCGCAGCCGCCAAGGTGCAATTCTGGAAACCTCGTCCGGTGGTCCGTTCCTCTGGGCTTCTGCCTACGGCATCGACATCAAGCTCGTTCGCCTTCTGTCGATCAGTGCTGAGCTCGACGTGGTGCTCGGCAAGTCCGGTGGCGACGCCGTCACTGGTGTCGGAGGTGGTCCAGGCCTGAGCGTGTTGGCCGGCCCTGCGGCGATCTATTTTGCGACCCGCTTCGCCGCCACCGACGATTTTCGAGCCTCGAACGGCAAGTACACCTTCAGCGGCGGCCTGCGACTGACCTTCGAGTAACCCTCTCTGCGCTGCGTGCGCTAAGTGGCAGCCGACGGGCCTTGGTAGCTGTCGCCCCCGAACGCCAGAATCGGATAAAAGATGAATCCGAGGAAGAATAGGCCCAAAGCGAACGCAAGGTCGTGGCCGAACGACCTCGACAGGTCGAGCGCGACGAGGAACCCGATGACGAGGTTCACCAGTGGGATGAGACCGAGGATGATCCACCACCAGGGGCGTCCGACGATTTCGAGCAAGACGATCACGTTGTAAATCGGGATGACCGCCGCCCAACCCGGCTTGCCCGCCTTCTCGAAGATCTTCCAAAGCACCCAAATGAAGAATGCGATGACTGCGAGCTGAATGATCAACCCAAAGAAGCTTCCGTCCCCTCGGTCCATTTCTTACTCTCCTCTCGCGGCCCGTCGGCCGACCGGGCCAGCGTATCACAAACCGCTTCGGCTCAGCGATGGCCGATCGACGCCTGCAACGCGCTGGTGTCAAACCCTTCGGGAGCCTTGCCGTCTCGCATGTAGAGATAGAGGGCGGCTTGGAAAATGCCCTGGAGCGCCGACTGCGCCAGCGCGATGACCGTGAAGTAGACGACAGCGACGACGATCAGCGCCGCGCTTTGAGCCGCAAAGCCGAGCACGATGAATAGAACGCCCGGCAGCGCCAGGAGCAGGAAGATCAAGCCGAAGCTGAAGTTGCCGATGAGCTGCTCACCCCAGGTCTTTTTGAGCATGGAAGCCGAGCGCTTGAGTGCGCTCAATGGCCCTTCGTTCTCGATGACGAGAATCGGAACAACGAGAAAGCTCGTCAGCGACCATGCCACAACCAAC
>JABDJF010000017.1 GCA_013002645.1 Myxococcales bacterium | reverse complement strand
TCGTCCTCTGCTGGCGTGGGGATGCGGTAGCCGCCCTCCCCTCGGCGCACCATGAGAGCTCGCTCCAGCGCTTCAAGAGCAGCCTTGACCTCGGACAGCCGTGAGTCTGCATCCACCGCGGGATGGAGGGCAGCTGCGATGTTCTCCGGCGTGCGGTGGATGCTGAGGACGTACTGGAGGAGGCAGATGGCTTTGGCTACAGGTTGAGCTAGCGGATGATCGACCTTCTTGCCGATGTCATCGATCTTGCCGCGAATCTCACTGACGATGTTGCCTGAGACCAGATCATAAACTTGATCGGCCCGAGCAAGCGTGCCGACTGGCGCATTTGCAAGATCGACAGCGGGGTGAATGAGGAGCTGCTGCGCAAGCTTGATAATGGTGCGAGCGGCTCCTCCAACATGCTTGCTCGCGCCTCCCTGCGTTCTGAGACCGGACACGATCTGGATAACGAGGTCGATTTGGTACGGGAGAAGTGGATACAGGTCCACGAAACTCTGAGTTGTGAGCTCCGGAAGCTTGATGTCTGCGGTGAGGCGGGTGTTGTCCGTGAGCCGGCCACGGTGCTCGCTGAACAACTCGCGGAGGTCCTTCTCCGCGGGTGCGTTCTTGGATAGAACCCGCTTGCTGGTGACCTCAGAGATGTCGGCTGGTTCGAGATGGACTTGGAGCGGGAAGCGGTCCATCAGACGCGCGAGCTCCACGCGCGTGTCGTCGAGGCCGTCGACGAGCTCCGTCAGCTTCTCCTGGGAAGTGACCATGATCCACATCTTGCCGCGGCCGATTCGACCGAGGTTCTGCACGACTGCTTGAAGATCGAGCATCTTCTGCACGTCGCGCGCCACAAACTGGCCGACCTCGTCGATAACGAAGAGGAGCGTCTTGCCAGGGTTGCGACGACTCATCAGCTCCATGCCGCGCTCGGCGAGAGTGCCGGGTGTGACGTCGGCTCGCTTCATTGCAGACTCCCGCCAGCTATCCGCGTCGGGGTACGTCTGTGGTTCGAGCTCGTGCATGACTCGGCTCGCCTGCTGAACGGCTATCGCGATCAGGCCCTTGCCCTCGTCCCAGTCGTGGTCGAAGACCTCTTTGTACTTGGCTTTGAAGCCATCGAGTCGGCCCGATTCCTCAAGCGTGATCTCGAGCTCGGCTAGGTCGAGGTCGCGCGAGTATCCGAGGCTCTCCAGGAACAGCCGGTACATGATCTCGGTCAGAGTCTGATTGCCAGTACGGATACCTCGGTCCGTCGAGACGTCGAAGATCACTGCATCCGTGGGGATGTTTTCGCCGATGTTGTTGAGGAGGACCTGGACTTTGGAGTCTCCGGTTCGCTTGCCGAGAATATCGCCCGCACCCTCGCCGAGGATGGGACGGTTCTCGAGCGCCAGCCCCAAGTACTTTGCGAAGCTCGACTTACCGGAACCGAAAAAGCCGGATACCCAGATGGCAATCCCGTCGTGCGGTTTGTTGGGCGTCTCCGCATAGTTTTCGAGAATCTCGACCATCTGCTCGTTGATGGAATCCGTCACGACGTACTCGCGAAGCTCTTCACGAATGATCTCTTCGTCGGCTTGGTCGACCTTGATCACCTCCTCGATGCGTCTGGAGATGTCGTTTGCGAAAAGGTCTTGGATTGTCTTGTCAGCCATCACGCTCCTCTAGAAGATCTTTGGCCGGTAATTGTGTTCTGCATCGAGCACGCCCATGAAGCGAAGGCCGGCGGCACCATCGAGCTCTCCTGGGTAGAAGAGGACGGCGGGGACGTTGACCTTGCCCTTGAGTTGTTCGAGTAGTGACGAAGTTCGGTAGATCGGGAAGAGAGCACCTGCGCGGACGATGAAGACGATGTCCCGGCTCTTTTCCGCGTCGTCGGGGATACGTGCGGCGACCAAGTCTTCCAACGGCTGGTACTCGCTCAGGACTTGGTGGATGGTCTCGATGGTTGTCTCTAATCCGACGGACTTCTCGGCTTCGGCCAGTTTCTCGGCGCCGAGGCCGACCGCTTCGAGTGCGGCATACATGCACTCGGCAAGGGAAATGATTGTGACTCGCTTGCCTGATTGCTCGAGGCGAGTTCGCATAAGCGCTGTCTCTTTGCGCACTCCGAACTCATCCTGGGGCGGATACTGGAAGATGGCGTATGGCATGTCGTGGTAGGCACTGATGGCGGGCCACGGGTCAGGTAGCTTCAGGACACCTTCCAGATCTTCCGTGAGCCTATCTTTCCAGTGCTTCATGCGCAGAGCTCCCGAGCGAAGTCGGCGGACGAACCGTAGGGCAGCGTGAGCTGGGCGAGGCTACCGGCCATTTCGTATTGGACTTTGTGGAACTGGTGGAGGCGTAGGAGTTCGCGCTCTACGTCGGCGGCATCCATGAGGTACATATGCCAATCGTCAGAGTCGATGACGCGGCAGGCGTTGTGCTGATCGTCCATCATGGCGTGTAGGAGGTAGAGGACGCTTTCCTCGCGCAGGTGGTAGGACTCGAACTCTCGGCTCTGGGTGCCGCGGAGAAGGCCGAAGTCTGTCGCGATGCGGAGGAGGCCGACTGCTACGCGGGCGGTCGTTGCGTCGCTCCAGCTTCCCGACCACTCGATGCCCTTTTTGTTCTTGAGCGACTTGAGGTAGTCGGTGACGTCTTCAGTGTGGAGGCGAAAGACGCCGTCTCGGTATTGCTGGTAGAGCCAGTGAGCGAGGAAGTCGCGGACGAGGAACTCGTCGCGGGTCATGTGCCAGAGGAGGATGGGCTTCCAGATGTCTCGGTCGCAGCCTGCTTTGGCGAGCTCGACGAGGGGACGGTCGCGGCCGTCTGGGTCGAAGCGTCGGTTTAGGACTTTGGCGACGTCTCTTGCCCAGTGGGTGCTGGACGTGCCGATTGTGTTCTCTTCGCGGACTCGGCGAAGGTTCTCTGTGCGGGTGAGGGAGAAGTCCCAGTCTTGGAAGATGGCGTAGGTCTCGTCGATCAAGGAGCCCTTGATGATCGTGAAGGAGGAGACTACGCGCGACCGGGACTCTGCCATTCCTAGTTTTCCAGCTTCGCGTAGGGGATCGCGGGTTTGCCTTGCTCGCCGCGTGAGAAGGCGGCGGCGAGGAGGGTGAGGAGATCGTTGGTGGGCTGGTGGCTGCCGGCGATCGGCACCGCGCGGCTCTCCGCGCTGCGCTTGAGTTTACTGACGGTTTCTGTCTCCGCTTCAGAAACCAAGTCGAGCTGGGATAGCGACTGGAGCAAATCTTGGCCGTTTTGTGCCTCGACGGCCGCGAAGATGGGCTCCCATTTGTCGCCTTCGTCGAGCCACTCCTGCCAGTGTTCTTCGAACTGTTCCTCGAGCTCCGCGGGGAGGTGCCAGAGGGTCATCGTACCGTCGGGATTGGGGAAAACCTCTCGGGATCGACTCTTTGCTACCTCGAAGACGACGCGGGCCTGGGCGAAGTGGTGGGTCCGGGGAAAGCCCCGCTTGAGAACGGCGGCGCCACGCGGGCCAAGCATTCCCTGGGTGTTCCACCAGCCGGCGCCGTCCATTTCGCCGTGTCGGGCGACTACGAGGCGGAGTTTGAAGAGGCGGTCGAAGTCTAGATTTGTCTCGCGAGTATGCATAAGTCGCTGTCGATCTTCTGATTCGCGAGGCCCATTTAGTCCCCAACCACAGCAGGTCCGCCGCGCGGATTTAGTGGGACCTTCGGCGCCGGCTTGGTGCCGGTTCTTACC
>JABDJF010000827.1 GCA_013002645.1 Myxococcales bacterium | reverse complement strand
AGCTGCTGCATGAGCATCATGAAGCCCATGCCTTCCTGACCCAGCAGGTTCTCGGCGGGGATTCGACAGTCGTCGAACGCGAGCTCGGCGGTGTCTTGGCTTTCCATGCCCATTTTTTCGAGCTTGCGGCTCCGGATGAAACCCGGAGCGTCCGCTTCGATCACGAAGAGCGATACGCTGCGGTGCGGGTCGTCGGAATTCGCCGTTCGGGCCGCGACGACGGCGAGGTCACAGCTCATGCCGTTGGAGATGAAGGTCTTCGCTCCGTTGATCACGTACTCGTCGCCGTCGCGCTTCGCGGTGGTGGCAATCCCCGCTACGTCGGACCCGGTCCCCGGCTCGGTCATGGCCAAGGCAGTCACGGTCTGACCGCTGACACAGCCGGGCAACCATTTGGACTTCTGCTCCGCGCTCCCGAAGGCGTGGACGTAGGGGACGATGATGTCGGAGTGGAGGCTGGCGGCCCAGCCGGATTCATAAGCTCGAGAGAGCTCTTCCATGACGATCACCGAGTGAAGGAAATCGCCCCCGGCGCCGCCGTACTCCTCCTCCATCCACGGACAGAGAAATCCGGCCTCGCCGGCTTCGAGCCAAATCTCGCGGTCCACGACACCCTGCTCTCGCCACTTGGCTTGTTTCGGGAGGACCCGGGTTTCGATGAACTTCCGGAAGTTGCTTCGAAAGATCTCGTGTTCCTCGGAAAATAGGTGCCGCTCCATGGTTCTCCCTTGACTGAATGGCCATTCATTTACCCCAGGCGCCCGGTGCTGGCAAGCCCGTGCGGGCGTGGCTGCCTTGCCCAGCCAGACCTCCGTATCTATGGTCCGCCCCGATGCGCCGCCGACCGGCTCGGTTTTTCCTTCTGCTCTTTCTGTTCGCGGCGATTCCCGCGACTGCGCTGGCCAGCGGCGATGGTCACGGGCTGAGCTACGAGGTCTGGCTGATTCTTGCCGCGATGATCCTCGCTGCAAAGCTCGGCGGCGAAGTCGCCGTGCGCCTGAATCAGCCCTCGGTCCTCGGTGAGCTCTGTGTCGGCATCGTGCTCGGGAATCTGAATCTACTGGGCATCCATACGTTCGATGGCGCGGCCGAGCTGGTGCCGGTCGAATTTCTCGCAGAGCTCGGCGTCGTTCTACTGCTGTTCGAAGTCGGCCTCGAGTCGACCCTGACCGAAATGCGCGCGGTCGCACCGACGTCCGGGCTCGTCGCCATCATCGGTGTCGTCGCGCCCATCGGGCTCGGGTACGGCGTCAGCCTATGGCTGCTTCCCGACGCGCCCGTTTCGCTTCACCTGTTCATCGGCGCGACACTCGCTGCGACCAGCGTCGGGATCACCGCACGTGTCTTGAAAGATCTCAATGCGATGGCCCGGCCCGAGACTCGCGTCATTCTCGGCGCGGCGGTCATCGACGATGTCCTCGGCCTCATCGTCCTCGCAGTGGTCGCCAGCATTGCCGAGTTCGGTGCGATGCCGGGGCCCTTGGACCTCACGAGAATCATCGGGTTGGCGGCGGGCTTTCTGATTGGCGCGCTCCTTCTGGGCGCGTACGTCATGCCCGGTGTTTTTCGTTTCGCCTCGAGGCTTCGTACCCAGGGTGTCCTCGCTGCCGTCGCGATTGGCCTTTGCCTGCTTCTTGCCGGTATTTCGGGCGCCGCAGGACTCGCACCGATTGTCGGCGCGTTCGCGGCAGGGCTAATCCTCGACGAGGTCCACGTCAGGCCGTTTGGCCGTAAGTCCGCCCACGACCTCACCGAGATCATCGGACCCATCGTCGCCGTGATGGCACCAATCTTCTTCGTCCGCACGGGCATGATGGTCAAGCTCGGAGGCATTGGAACGGAGCCTCTGTTCCTCGCTCTCGCGCTGACCGTGGTCGCCGTCATCGGCAAGCTGGTATCGGGCCTGGGCGTTCGCGGCGGGACCGCGGACCGACTCACCGTCGGCATCGGCATGATCCCTCGCGGTGAGGTCGGGCTGATCTTCGCCAATGTCGGTGCAGGCATCACGTTCGAAGGCGAGCCGCTGATTGCAGCGGGGGTGTACGCAGCGATCGTTCTCATGGTGATGGCGACGACGGTCGTGACACCTCCCTGGCTGGCTCAGCGCATCCGGCAGGTCATGCGCAAGCAACCCGATGTCGCTTGAAGCGGCGCTCGAGAACGCGAACGCCCCGATTGCTGAGTTGGTGGACGCGCTCGGATCCGGTGACCGGATCGACGTTGCAACGATCCCACGAGGGGCCCTCGACTGGGCGATCGCGGAGGCCGCTTCGGCGCATCCCGAACGACGTTTCGTCGTCGTCGCAGCGGGCCTCGAAGAGGCCTACCGACACGAGTCGAATCTGCGGTTTCTCCTATCCCACGAGAGCGCCGACGTTCTGCTGTTCACCGCGTCCGATACGAGCGCACTCCTCGACGTCGTTCCGGACCGCCGCGCGGAGATGCAGCGCATGGCTATCCTGGCACAGCTCGCCGAAGAGCAACCCTGGCGCGTGCTCATCGTTCCCGCCCCCGCGCTCGTCCGCCGCGTTCCACCGGTCGACCAGGTGAAATCCGGTCTCGTTTCGATCGAAATCGCCGAGCAGATCGAGCGCGATGACCTCGTCCGGCGTCTGTTGGAGCTTGGCTACCTCAGAGTACCCCAGGTAGAGGACCGAGGAACGTTCTCTGCACGTGGAGCCCTGGTCGACGTCTTCGGTCCGGATGCCGCCCTTCCCTCTCGAATCGAGCTCGAAGACAATTTGGTCTCGCGCATTCGGCGTTTCAACCCTGACGATCAGAAGACTGCGGACGAAATCGACTCGGTTCAGCTTGCCGCCGCAAGGGAGGTGCCCGACACGCCCGATGGGATCGCTCGGGCCAAGACGGCCGTGCGCGAGCTTTGCGACGAGATGAACATGCCCACGCTGCAAGCTCGCGAGTTGGTGGCTGAGCTCGATCGAGGCTCGGGTGCTCTGACTTCAAACGCGCTGCTGCCGGCCTACTTCGATCGGCTCGACACGCTCTTCGACTACCTCCCCAAAGACGTACGGCTGGTGCTGTCCGATCCT
>JABDJF010000786.1 GCA_013002645.1 Myxococcales bacterium | reverse complement strand
GTGTGGGAGGTTCGGGCGGAACAGCCGACGCGGTTCCGCCCCTGCCCTGGCCGGCGACCGAGTTCCCTCCGCTGCCCAAAATCGCCGAGGAAGCTCCAGAGCCGCGGATCCGCCTTGGCAACCTGCTCTTCTACGATCCGATTCTGTCGGTGGATCGAGTCACCGCGTGCGCGACCTGCCACAGCGAGTTCTGGGGGATGAGCGACGCGCTCCCTCTTGCGGTCGGCAACGGCGCGGGTTCGCTCGCCGGACCGGGCCGCGAAGGGCCGAACACGCTGCGACGCAACTCACCGGCGCTCTTCAACCTCGCCTTTCGCGATAGCCTTTTCTGGGACGGCCGATCCGAGTCGCTCGAAGCGCAGGCGATTACTCCGCTGCTTGCGGAAGACGAGCTGAACCTCGCCCCAGAGGTCGCTGTCGCCGAGTTGATGGGCATTCCCGAATACGTCGATCTATTCGCCGAGGCGTTCCCCGACGATCCAGAGGTCACCGTGGCCAACCTCGCCTCCGCGCTCGCAGCCTTCCAGCGGACGATGGTGTCGGACCGTTCGCTCTACGACGCCTACGCGGCTGGACAAGAGGCGACGCTCAACGAGGAGCTCGTCGAGGGAATGTTCCTCTTCGCCGAGATGGGATGCAACGAATGTCACAGCCCTCCACTCTTCGAGTCCGAGACCTTTGCAAATCGCAACGTTCCCGAGGTGGAAGGCATCATCGATCAAGGCAGAGCCGAGGTCACCGGCCGCGCGGAAGACATCGGGAAATTCCGAGCTCCGACGCTGCGGAACATCTTCGAAAGCGAGCCCTATTTCCACAACGGCTCCGTGAAGCGACTGGAAGACGCGATCCGTCACGAGCTCGACCAGGGCGGCATCTCTTTTGACGAAGAGGATGTTCGGCTGATCGAGCTCTTCATCCGTAAGGGCCTGCGTGACGACAGCCGCAGCGCAGACCGTCCCAAGAGAGTGCCGAGCGGCTTACCAACCCCGCTCGACGGGCCGATCTTCCCGGGCCGCTAGCCGCTCGTTCAGTCGACCAGCAGCCGGCTCTCGCTCATGAAGTCATCGTCCTCGATGAGGTCGATGCGGCTCCAGGCGAATCGGCGGGCCGCAGCCAGGGCGCGCTCGCCCTTCCCCTGATCGAGACACCACTGCGCATGGTGGCCGAGCAGCGCGAGCTCGGTCGCACGACCCAGGGTCATCGCAAAGCGCCGAGCGCCGGCTTCTAGCAGGTCGCGTTCCGAGACGGTTGTCCCGAGCCAGCGGCCAGCATGTTGAACGGCAGACCGGCTGCATTCCACGGCAGACTGCAAACGCGGATCGGTCGTCGCTTCGAATCGCGCGTGAACCTCGCCGACGTATGCGTCCCAAACGCCGTCTTGCTTGAGCGCGCGGAGCGTGTCGAGCGACAGAACATTGGTCGTCCCTTCCCAGATGGGAAGCACCTGGGCGTCGGCGAGGAGCTTGGGGAGTCCGGTGTCGTTGACGTAGCCGGCGCCGCCAAAGGATTCGAGCGCCTCGGAAGCCACGGCGACGGCTTGTTTTCCCGTCGTGAGCTTTCCGATGGGAGTGAGCAGACGACTCAGGAGTTGCTCGGATTTGGTCGCCTCGCCGGACTCGATGCGGCCGAGGAGCTCGACGACACGAAACGCGAGCAGGAACGCACCCTGCGTCTCGGCGATCATGTCCGCCATGGTGTCGACGTGAAGCGGCTTGTCGATCAGGGCCGCCCCAAACGCCTCGCGTTTGTTCGCGTAGTCGCGGGTCAGCGCAACGGCACGCTGCATGCCAAGAACCGCCGCGACCGCATTCCACGTCCGGGTGACGTTCAGCATCGGCGTGATGTTGCGCACGCCGCTTTCGAGCCCGGCAACCGGAATTGCCTCGACTCCGTCGAGCGTGAGCTCCGCGGTCGGGAGCTTGCGCGTCCCGAACTTGTCTTTGAGCCGATTGATGTGGAGGTTTTGGAGCTTTCCGTTTTCGTCGCGAAGCTCGAGGTAGAACATCGCCAAGCCGCGACCGCCCGGCGGGTTTCCTTCCGGCCGCGCCAGGGTCAGCGCCATGTCGGCCGTCGTCGCCGAGGTGAACCATTTGGTGCCGTAGAGGCGCCAGCGGTCGCCGTCGCGCCGAGCAATCGTTTCGGTCTGCCCGACATCGCTGCCACCGATGCGCTCGGTCATCCATTGACCCGACGTCCACATCGTAGTCGGGTCGCGCGACAGGAGCCTCGGCAGCGCGTGATCGATGAGCGCCTGGTTGCCCGAATCGAGCAGCGTGCGGGCCGCGCCGTCGGTCATCGCCAACGGGCAGTTGTAGGTGTCGAGGGAGGCCTGCGCGACGTAGTTCAAGATGTGCTGATGGACCCGCGCGTAGGCTCCGAGCTCCGTGTCGTAGCCAGCGGCCACCAGGCCGTGTTCGGCGCATAGGACCTGCGCCCGCTTCCAGACCTCGGTGACCTCGACCTCATCGACCCGATTGCCCCAGGCATCCCAAACCCTGTGGACCGGTTCGTTTTCGAGATCGGCCAACGACATGCGGTAGAGCTCGCCGCCGTTGAGCGCGCCGAGCTCGCGATACTCTGGCTCGAACCGTTCGAGGAGCTCGACTGGGAGGGTTCGCTCGAGGTACTCGCGGAGAAGCGAGTCGGAATCGTATTGATTTCCAAGGCTTGGGGGCTCTTGTTGAAAGGTCATACGTTACTCGACTTAGCAGAAAATGACACTCGTTGAAATCAACATACGCCGCCTCCGCAGGCCAGTCAATCCTCAAACAGGCTCGCAGGCCCGGAGCGGTGCTAGAGATGAGGCATGATCCCGATCAAGGTCGCGACCGCGTCGTTGAATCAGACGCCACTCGACTGGGGCGGCAACCAGCGGCGCATCGAGGCGGTCCTGCGGCAAGCACACCTCGAAGGCGCGGCGATGCTCGTCCTGCCCGAGCTGTGCACGACGGGCTACGGCTGCGAAGATGCCTTTCTGGGTCCGGACGTTGCGAACCGCGCTTGGTCGATGCTGATGGAGCTGCTGGCGCAAACCAAGGGCATGGTGGTGAGCATCGGGATGCCCGTGCGTCGCAGAGGTGGTCTTTACAACACCGCCTGCGTCGTGGCGGACGGTCACATTGCAGGCTTTGCGGCCAAAGAACACCTGGCCGGCGAAGGCCTTCACTACGAGCCGCGCTGGTTCAAGCCTTGGCCCAACCATCAAGTGGTCGAGCTCGAGCGCGATGGCCGGAGCTACCCATTCGGCGACGTCTTTTTCGATTTCTCGGGCGTGCGCGTGGGCTTCGAGATCTGCGAAGACGCCTGGGTCGCACAGCGCCGAGGAGCGATCGACGGCCACGCGATGGACATCATCGTGAACCCGAGCGCGAGTCACTTCGCGTTTGGCAAGCACGAGGTGCGCGAACGCCTGGTGCTCGAAGGGTCTCGCTCGATGGCGGTGGGCTACCTATACGCCAACCTGCTCGGGAACGAGGCCGGCCGTGTGATCTACGACGGCGGTTGCTACATCGCACAAAATGGCAAAATGTTGGCCCGATCTGAGCGGCTCAGCTTCGATGATTCGGTCTTGACGACTGCGGTCCTCGACGTCGAAGCATCTCGGACCGAGCAGGTCCGGACCACCAGCTTTCAGGCGGATCGCAGCGACCCGGGGGACAAGAGAATCAGCGTCGACTTCGAGTTTCCTCGCGCGAAGATGGAGCGCAGCACGCCGAGCTCACCCGCGTGGGAAGCCAGCGAAGACCACAAAGAAGAGGAATTCACGCGCGCACTCACGCTCGCCCTCTTCGACTACCTTCGGAAGAGCCACTCGCGGGGTTTCGTCCTGAGCATCAGCGGAGGCGCCGACTCCGCGGCGGCGGCTTGCCTCGTCTCGCTCATGGTCCACCGGGCGATCGCGGAGCTCGGCCTCGAAGCGTTCGGCGAGAAGATCGGCATGAACCCCGAGGCGACCGCCCGCGACTGGGTCCGAACGCTCCTCTGCTGCGCCTACCAGCCGACCGAAAACAGCGGAGAGGTGACGCGCAAGGCCGCCACGGGGGTGGCCGAGGCGATCGGCGCCACGTTCTACATCCTCGACGTACAGCACATCGTCGACGCCTACGAGAGCCTGATT
>JABDJF010000782.1 GCA_013002645.1 Myxococcales bacterium | reverse complement strand
CCGTCGAACCCGACGAGATCAAGAGCACGAATCGCACGGACTACGATCCCATGCCGTCAGCTACGTTTCGCTTCGAGATCAATGAAAAGATGTTCGTGATCCTCGGCTACGGGATGACCGTCCTTCGGCCCGCGATTCGCGAGCTGGCTCCGTTCACCTACGTCGACTTCATCCGCGGTTGGAATATCTCAGGGAACCCGGAGTTGGAGCGAACCCGGATTCAGAACGCAGAAGCGCGCTACGAGTACTATTTCGGCGGAACGGACCTCGTCTCGGCGACGGCCTTTTTCAAGTGGTTCGACAAGCCGATCGAATTCGTGATCCGGAACCAGGTCAACAACACCGCAGGCTTCGAGAATGCCGACACGGCTTGGCTCGTCGGCGGCGAATTCGAGCTCAGGCTTGGCTTCGGCCGTTTTCACGAGAAGCTCTCCAAGCTCTTCTTCCTAGGCAACGTGGCGGTGATGGCCTCGCAGACGACGCTGCCCTCAGATCAAGGAATTTCCGGCCGTTTGCAGCGCCGACTGTTCAACCAATCACCCTTCGTCACCAATCTGTCACTTCGTTTTGACGATCCTGATTCTGGCGTTGTGGTGGGCTTGGTTTACAACGCCTTCGGAAAACGAATCGTCGAGGCCGGCGCCGCTGCCGGCGACTTCATCATTCCTGATGTCTTCGAGCTTCCTCAGCATCTCCTGGATTTCATCGTGACCTGGAAGCCAACACCGCACGTCAAGATCGGGCTCAAGTGGAAGAACATCGCATTCGCGAAGAAACGGTTCGAGCAGGGGGGCAATCTGGTCCTCCTCTCAAATCGAGGGACGACGGTGAGCATCGGCGCCGAGTACATCTACTGACGGAAGGCCCAGCTGGACCTCCAACGACATTTCACGCGGCGCTAAGAGGGGCCGCCTAGTTAGAAGGACAAGACTATGAGGAAATACCTAGGGATTGCGCTCGTAGGAGCGATGGTGGCGTTCGGCGCCGGCTGCAGCGACGACGATCCTCCCGCGACCGGAACCGGGGGAAGTGGCGGAAGCGGAGGAACCGGCGGCGGCGGACCTTGCGGCGACGTCGAGATCACGGACGAAGAGATCACCGTCGACACGGCCTGGGATGATCCCACCTGCACCTACATTCTCACCCGCGAGGTCTACGTGGTTGGCGCGACCCTCACGATCGGCGCTGGCGTGACCGTGGCAGGAGACAACGGCTCGGCGCTCGTCGTCACCACCTCCGGCATGATCGACGCACAGGGCACCGCGGCCGATCCGATCGTATTCACGTCCTCCCGTGCGGAGGGCCAGCGGCTCACCGGCGACTGGGGTGGCGTGGTGCTTCTCGGCGAGGCACGGCTCAGCTGGGGTAACGCAGAATGCGACGGCGCCCTCGGTGAGTGCGTCGCCAACATCGAAGGCCTTCCCGACACCGAGGACCGAGGCCAGTTCGGCGGCAACGACGACGCTCACAACTGCGGCACGATCGAGTACGCACGGATCGAGTTTGCGGGCTTCCGCTTTGGAGCTGACAACGAGCTCAACGGCCTCACCGTGGGCGGCTGCGGCAGCGCGACGACGCTCGACTACATCCAGGTCCACCGCGGCCTCGATGACGGCGTCGAGTTCTTCGGCGGCACATCCAGCATCAGTCATGTCATCGTTTCCGGCACCGGCGACGACGGCATCGACTGGGACCAGGGCTACAACGGCGTGATCGAGAACTTCATCGTTCACCATTTTGCCGGCAGCTCCGATGACCCACGCGGCATCGAGGCGGACAACTTCAGCCAGAACAACGACGTCGAGCCGCGGTCTGCTCCGCAGGTCATGTACGGAACGATCGTCGCTTCTCCTGACACGACGAACCAGCAGGGCATGGTCCTTCGGCGCGGCACCTGGGGCACGGTCGATGGCGTCGTCGTCTCGGGTTGGGACCGCGCGGGCGTCGATATCCGCGATGCCTCCTGGGAGCTGACGGGGGGCTGGCCTACCGGTCTCGCTGTGACCAACAGTTGCTTTGACGCCAATGACCCGAACTACCCCCCACTCGGCACCGACTGCGACAATCCGGATGAGAATCTAAGGATGGGCGACTGCAACGACCCCGAGGACGTGCCCGCCGCGCAGACCTTCGACGAGGCGACCGAGATGGCTGCGGCCGCAAGGGGCAACCTCGAGGAGGATCCGGGCCTTGGCGACTTCAGCGGCGCGATCGACGGCAGCAGCACGCCTGACTACTCGATCACCAACGCCAACTGCATGGGCGCATTCGCGACCATGGGCGCCGACAACGGCACCGACTGGACCGAGGGTTGGACCGCCTTCCCGGCCGACTAACCCCAACGACACAAACCAAGAAACCGCCGCCCCCCAATTGGGAGGGGCGGTTTCCGTTTAAGGGGGACGCTCTCCACCACCCAGCCCCGGCTGCGAGAGCACGCAGTCGGGGCAAACTAATTCTCACGCTGGACGATGCGTCAGGAACCTGACGACGCGCGTCGAAGCCTAGGCTTCGGCGGGTTGGCTGTGACGCGTCGCGCCCTCTCGCACCCGGAAAGCCAAGACGCCGGCGGAGAACGCGATGGGAAGGACCAGCCAGCCGCTTCCCAAGAGGCTCCACATCAAGGTGTTGAGGGCCACCTCGGCGGAAGCGGCGCTCATGACCGCAACCTCGAGGGCGTAAATCAAATAGGCGGCGAGCGCGACCAGGACGCCGCGTCGGCCTGCGAGCAACTCATCCGACACTTCGTGCGGGCGTGCGATCGCCGTCCCGAAGAAGCTGCCGGCGAAGAACGCGGCGACGACGGGCAAGAGCATGAACGTGAGCCACGCCTGCTCGGCCGCGTTTGCCCAGGCGGTGATGGCAAAAGGCACGGAGAGCACGAGGGCGATCCGCGCGGCCCAAAGGCCGGCTTTGACGCGGCCGCGAAGCTCCGCGATTTCCCAGTCAGAGCTTGGGTTCAGCATGGCACCACGCTGGACGAGGCGCGTCAGCTCCTGGCGGTGGCGCGCGTGGACGATCGATGGCGTGAGGGTCGTCGCGGAGGTTTTGCTGCTTTTCATTGTCTGCACCTCACTTCATACGCTACTGTTTCAGTAGCGAGTGCGCAACTTTTTGCTACAGTTTTGGTAGCGTAGATGTCGAAAACGCCACACAAAGAGCGCCCGATCATGCTCCTGCTGGACAGCCTCGGACGGCGCTGGAGCCTTAGAATC
>JABDJF010000766.1 GCA_013002645.1 Myxococcales bacterium | reverse complement strand
CTATGGGATCGCTGAGAAGGTCGAGCCTCCGGTCATGACGAAAGGCGACGCGACGAACGACAGCGACCCGACGCTGGCGCTTCCCCTCACACTCGAGGCGGCCGTCGAACGTCTCCGAGGAAGTGAGGTCGCGCGGATCGCACTCGGCGACGAATTCATCGATCACTTCATCCGCACCCGCGACTGGGAGTGCCGCGAGTACCGCAAGGCCGTGAGCGACTGGGAGCTTCGCCGGTATTTCGAGGCGGTTTAGGTTGTAGCCATGCTGAAACGCTTTCTATCGGAACGACCGCTTCGCCTGCCGCATCTCAAGCCATACGTCCCGCGGCCTAGCGACCCGTCGATCTTCTGGTTCAACAGCGAGCGTGACGACGTCATCTCCGACGTCGTAAACCGAATCTGCAACGCGCATGAAACCGACCGCGCCCGCTTGGAAATGGCGCTCAACGATGCCGCCTTTCATGAGATTCGGCGGCTCGAAAAGCAGCGCGACGAAGAGGCACGCGACAGGCTCGGGTATTGGCGCTCGATGGTTCGCCGTATCGGCAAGATGGACGACAGCGAGCAGCGTCGGGTCTTGCACACGATCGTGACCAACATGGCCCGCGACATTGCTGGCAACTTCGACCCACGCGTTTATCGTTTTGCGCGTCTGACCGCACCGCGTTTGATCGGCGGCGTGATGGAACCGCGGCGGCTCACAGAGGGTTTGATGGCTGGGTCACCGGCGTCGCTCGATCGCGTCCTCCGGGTCCAGGGAGACCTCGACCATCTTAGAAACCTGCAGGACCGGGGAAGCCTGGTCTTCGTCCCGACCCACTCGTCGAACCTCGATTCGATCGTCCTTTCCCAAGCCCTCGAGACCTCCGGCCTGCCACCGGTCATCTACGGCGCCGGCAAGAACCTTTTCACCAACCCCATCATCAGTTTCTTCATGCACAACCTGGGGGCCTATCGGGTCGATAGGCGGATCCAAGTCGGCTTATATAAGCACGTATTGAAGTTGTACTCGCAGGTGATGATCGAGCGCGGCTATCATTCGCTCTTCTTCCCGGGCGGCACTCGCAGCCGCTCAGGCATGATCGAACGCCACCTCAAGCTCGGTCTGCTCGGCTCCGCAGTGGGAGCATTCACGACCAATCGGGTGCGACGGGTCGACCGTCCGGTTTGGTTCGTTCCAACGACCATCAACTACGCGCTCGTCCTCGAAGCGGAAACTCTCATCAAGGACTGGCTCACCGAAGAAGGGCAGGCTCGCTACATCATCGAGGACGACGAATTCTCTCGGATCGATCGCTGGTTTACGTTCTTCCGAAAGATGGTCGGGATGCGCGGCGGCTGCATCATTCGATTTGGCGAGCCGATCGACCCGTTTGGCAATGCGGTCGACGCGGAGGGGAAGTCGCTGACGCCGACGGGGCGCTCGATCGACGCGGGCGGCTATGTCGAACATCGAGGAAAGGCCGTGGTCGATGCAGCGCGCGATGCGGCGTACACCCGGGAGCTCGGCGAAGTGCTCGCAGAGCGCTATGTGAAAGAGACGGTTCTGATGAGCACACAGGTCGTGGCCCACGTGCTGTTCCGCGATCTGGTGCGACAGACACCAGGCATGGACCTCTTCACACGGATGCGGCTTCGCGGCGAGATCGGTGTCGATGCTGCGACCCTTTGCCGGGAGCTTGGCGAAACCCGCGATCGCCTATTCGCGCTCGAGCGGCAGGGCCGGGTACGAACGAGCGAGGTCGTCAAGGAAGACAGTCCGGAGGAGCTGCTCGAGCGAGCGTTGAGCTTCTGGAACGGTTACCACGATTCGACGGCCGCAGCGCGAGAGGGCAGCCAAATCGTCATCGGCGACCCGTCCCTCCTGCTCTACTACCAAAATCGATTCGTCCCCTTCGCCGAGGACATTGCGAGCCCCGAACAATTGAAAGCGGCCAGCGAAATCGAGCGGTTGGGGGTCCAGCGATGACCCTTCGAATCGGCGTCGTCGGCGCAGGGGGATTCGGGCGCGCGATCGCGCAGGCCTCGGCGCGACATGGCCACGAGGTCGTCGTATGGAGCCGAAAAGATCGCGAGCTCCCCGATCCAATCGAGACTTCGACCGACATCGAATCCGTACGTGGCTGCGAGCTCATTTTTTTGGCGGTACCCGCGCGTCACGCGATCGAGGCCGCCGAGCGGCTCGGCGAAGTCGTGGATGGCCGGCACTTGATGGTGCACATCAGTCGAGGCCTGATCGGGCCGGAGCTCAAGACCATCACGAAGGTCATCGCCGAAAAGACGGTCTGCCGTCGGCTCGGCGCGCTGGCAGGCCCCCTCGTCGCTGACGCCCTGGCCGAAGGTCGTCCGAGCGGCGCAATTTTGGGCACCGGTTTTCCCGAGCTCACCGCAATGGTTCGTGAGGCTTTGGGCGGCTCGAAGCTTCGCGTGTACGACACGCCGGACGTCGTTGGCGTCGAGCTTGCGAGCGCTACAGTCGGCTTTCTGACGGTTGTCCTCGCCTACGCCGATGAAGTCGGCGTTGGTCCCAGCACGCTTGCGGTGCTCGCGACGCGCGGGATGGTCGAGGTCTCGCGCATTGGGCAAACGCTGGGAGCCGAGGAGTCGACCTTCATGGGCCTTGCCGGCCTAGGCGACCTCATTGCCGCGGTTGCAGGCGATGAACGCCCCGAAATCCGGCTCGGCCGTGCATTGGCGAAAGGGGCCACTCTCAGCAGCGCGGTCGGCGAAGCCGGGGCGTACATCGAAGGGATCGAGGTCGCGGCCCAAATGATGGAGCACGCGCGGCGCCTGGACCTCGAAACGCCGATTTCCTCCACATTTGTTGCCCTTTCGCAGGGCCGCATCAGCTCCGATGATGCTATTCAAGCGCTCATGGAGAGGCGCGTAGGGAGAGAATGACCGACACACAGAGCTTGGTCTACTGGAGCTTCCCGACACGGGTGGTGCTCGGCGAGGGCGCCGTGACGCAATGCGGAAACGAGGCGCTGCGTCTTGGAGCGGAGCGCGTGCTGCTGGTCTCCGATCGCGGCGTTGAAAAGGCCGGCTTGCTGGATCCGGTGCGCGCCTCGCTCGACGCAGCGGGGCTCCCGCACGAGTCGACGCTCGACATCTCATCGAACCCGCTCGAGACCGAAGTTCTTGGGGCGGCACGAGCCTACGACAACTTCGAGGCCAACCTGGTGCTGGGTGTCGGGGGCGGAAGTGTGCTCGACGTGGCCAAGCTGGTGCGCCTCTCCTCGACACACCCTGCCCCTCTCGCGGAGTACGACGATGCCATTGGAGGCAGCGCAAAAATCAATGATCCGCTTCCGCCCATGATCGCCATCCCGACGACCGCGGGAACGGGGAGCGAAGTCGGTCGGAGCGGCGTCGTAACGATTCAGGCCACGAACCGAAAGACCGTGGTCTTCTCGCCGCTCTTGATGCCGGACGTCGCAATTCTCGATCCTGTGATGACGCGAACCATGCCTCCGGGGATGACTGCGGCGACAGGCATGGACGCCCTGACCCACTGCATCGAGGCCTACGCATCCCTGGGCGATCACCCGATGGCCGACGCGATTGCGCTTGGCGGCGTTCGACTCTGCCGGCGCTCGCTCAAGGCCGCAACCGACGACGGCAACGACCTTCGGGCGCGCGAAGACATGCTCAAGGCAGCGATGATGGGGGCGGTCGCATTTCAAAAGGGGCTCGGCGCCTGTCATTCTCTCGCGCACCCGCTTTCCGCCGAGCTTGGAATGCACCACGGGCTTGCGAACGCCATTTGTTTGCCGGCGGTGCTCGACTTCAATCGCCAAGCGGTGCCGGAGCGCATCGCAGAAATCGCTCGGCAACTGGGGGTTCGCGGCAGCGACGAAACCACGATGGCGTTCGAGTGCGCGGGCGCGGTGAGAGCCATGCGGAGGGCGATCGGCCTGCCCTCCGACCTTCGATCACAGGGAATCGAAGAGGCTCAACTGTCACACTTGGCCGCGCTAGCGTTTGCCGATTCCTGTCATGAGCGCAATCCTCGTCCCTGCACCCAGGACGATCTCCTCGCCCTCTACAAGGCGAGCTTCGACGATGGCTAAACGAAAACGCGGTAAGCTCGAATCCGTCGCCCAACTGCTCAAGGGCGTCTATCCGGCGCCCGACCAGCTCGAAGCCGCAAAGGTGTTCTCGTGGAGGAATCGCTCGGTCCCCCCGCGCATCCTCGCGCATGCCCGTCCTGATCGACTTTCGCGAGGGGTTCTCATCGTCC